>JAEPNS010000341.1 GCA_017643325.1 Alphaproteobacteria bacterium
AAATCATGATTGGCCTTATCCGCAGACTGACCTGCATCGCCGTCTTCGCTCTGGCGTTCGCGGCCCCCGTCCATGCCGCGCCGCCGTCGTACGAGACCAACGCGGAGCAGGCGATCCTGATCGATTTCGACACGCAGGCGGTCCTGTTCGAGAAGAATGCCGACACGCCGATGTTCCCCGCGTCGATGACGAAGATCATGACCGCCATCCTGGTCTTCGACGAACTTCGCGCCGGGCGCCTGCAACTCGACAGCACCTTCCGCGTGTCGGAAACCGCCTGGCGCAAGGGCGGTTCCAAGATGTTCGTGAAGCTGAACGACGAAGTCACCGTCGAGGATCTGCTGCGCGGCATCATCGTGCAGTCCGGCAACGACGCCTCGATCGTCGTCGCGGAGGGCATCCTCGGGACCGAGGAGGGCTTTGCCGCGCGCATGACCGAGCGCGCGAAGGAGATCGGGCTGCAGAACACCGTGTTCCGCAACGCCACCGGCTGGCCGGACCCGGACCATGTGACGACCGCGCGCGACATGGCGCGGCTCGCGATGTTCCTGATCGAGGAGTACCCGGACTTCTACGGCTACTACGCCGAAAAGGAGTTCACCTACGGCACCAGCCCGGACGGCAAGCCGATCACGCAGGGCAACCGGAACCCGCTGCTCTACCGCAACGTCGGGGCCGACGGCCTCAAGACCGGGCACACGGAGGCGTCCGGCTACGGCCTGACGGCGTCGGCCGAGCGCGAAGACCGCAGGCTGGTGATGGTGGTCAACGGCCTCGACAGCGTGCGTGCGCGCAGCCAGGAATCCGAGCGGCTGATCAACTGGGGCTTCCGGGTGTTCGACAACTACCGGCTGTTCAAGGCCGGCGAGGTCGTCGAGCAGGCGCCGGTCTGGCTGGGCAAGTCCGAAACCGTCCCGCTCGTGATCGAGCAGGAGCTGACGGTCACGATGCCGAAGGCCTCGCGGCGCAACATGGAGGTCAAGGTAATCTACGAGAGCCCGATCCCGGCGCCGGTCGCGGACGGTGCGCAGGTTGCCCGGCTCGAGGTCAGTGCACCGGACACGGAGACCACCTCGCGGCCGCTGAAGACGGCCGCCTCGGTCGAGCAGCTGAACTTCTTCGGCCGCATCTCGAGCGCCATCAACCACATCATTTTCGGGGCCTCTTCCGACGGTTGACGCTCGGCGCCGCGCGTGTGACACCAGCGGCATGACTTCCGATCGCGACCGCGGCACGTTCATCACATTCGAGGGCGGGGAGGGGGCCGGCAAGACCACCCAGATCCGCCTGCTCGCCGACCGGTTGCGCGCGGGCGGCCACGACGTCGTCACCACGCGCGAGCCCGGGGGCGCGACGGGTGCCGATTCCATCCGCGCGCTCCTCGTCTCCGGCGCGACCGACAAATGGGACCCGCTCAGCGAATGCCTGCTGCTGTTCGCCGCGCGCCGCGAACACCTGGTCAAGACCATCTGGCCGGCGATGGAGCAGGGCGCGATCGTGCTCTGCGACCGCTTCGCGGATTCCACGCTCGCCTACCAGGGCTACGGCCACAACGTGCCGATTCCGTTCATTGAGGGCCTGTATGCGTCCGTGGTCGGCGACTTCGAGCCCGACCTCACGCTCATCCTCGACCTCGAGGTGTCGGTCGGCCTCGGCCGCGCGATCTCGCGCAACACCAGCGCCGCCAGCAACGAGGACCGCTTCGAGAAGATGGACCCGGCCTTCCACGAGCGACTGCGCGCGGGCTTCCTCGAGATCGCGCGTAATTCCGGAGGACGGTGCGTGGTGATCGACGCCGACCGCGAGCCGGATACCATCGCCGCCGACATCTGGGACCGGGTGTCGGAACGCCTTTCGGACGCGGGCGCCGCCGCATGAGCGAGGAGCTGATCGAGCGCATCGAGGCGCCGCGCCATGAAACCGCGCCTGTCCTGGGCCATGACAGGGCTGCGGCCGACTTCGCCTCGGCGCTCGCCTCGGGACGCATGGCGCATGCCTGGCTGCTGTCCGGTCCGGCGGGAATCGGCAAGGCGACGCTCGCCTGGCGGTTCGCGCGCCGCGTGCTCGCACCGGCGGCCGCGGAAAGCGGGCTGTCCGGAATCGAGACCGACGCCGACCACTCCGATATCCGCCGCCTCATGGCCGGCGGCCACCCGGACTGCCGTCTCGTGCGCCGGAGCAACGCGAAGACCTCGCCCTACCGGTTCCGCACCGAGATTTCGGTGGAAGACGTGCGCGATGCCGGCACCTTCCTGCACCACACCGCAGCGCTGAGCGAATGGCGTTGCCTGATCGTCGATGCGGCCGACGAGATGAACATCAATGCCCAGAACGCGCTGCTCAAGGTCCTCGAGGAGCCGCCGCCGCGGACCCTGATCCTGCTCGTGGCCCACGCGCCGTCGCGCCTGCTGCCAACGATCCGCTCGCGCTGCCGCGATCTCCCGCTGCGCCCGCTGGCGTCAGCCGACGTGGCGGCCGTGCTGGCCCGAAAGGATGTCGCGTTGTCTGCCGACGAACTCGACGTGATCTCCGAAATCTCCGACGGCTCGCCCGGCCGCGCGCTAGACCTTGCCCGGGCCGACGGGCTCGACCTCTACCGCGAGCTGCTGGCGCTGGTCGAACCGCTCCCGAACCTCGACAGCGAACGCGCCCACGCGGTCTCCGACCGCTTCGCCGGCGCGTCGGGCGAGGCGGGCTACCGCACATTTCTCGAAATTCTGAAGTGGTGGCTGTTGCGCCGCATCCGCGAAGGTGCCACATCACAGGCACGCGCGGGTCTTGAGCCATGGCTGCAGGCGTGGGAGAAGATCGACGAGCTCGCGAACCGGGCCGACAGCGTGAACCTCGACCGCAAGCAGGTGGTCCTGAACTCCCTGTTCGAGCTCTCCGCCGCGGCCCGAGCCTGAACAGGGCCTGAAAACGGGTAGAGTGTCTTGGGTCCATTGCTGCTGAAATACCTTCGGCCGATGACATGGCTGCTGTGGGGCCTGCTCGCGATCGGCTTCGTGGACCACTTCCTGCTGGAGCCGCGCGGCCTGGGAATGATCCCGCCCGCAGTGTTCGACTGGCTGATCCTGGCGCTCTGGCCGCTGCTGCTCGGCGTCTGGTTCGGCTGGAAGCAAAAGGAAAAACTGAAGGCGCAGGGCGACACGACCCCGGCGCCGGACGACACAAGAGACTGAATTCGAAGGTTTTCCCGACGTGGCTGCCGATCCGTACTACCTGACGACGCCGATCTATTACGTGAACGATCGCCCGCACATCGGGCACGCGTACACGACGCTGGCGTGCGACGTTCTCGCGCGTTTCAACCGGCTGGACGGGCGCGATGTCCATTTCCTGACCGGCACCGACGAGCACGGCCAGAAGGTGGAGAAGTCCGCCCAGGCCGCCGGCAAGGACCCGCAGACGTTCACCGACGAGGTCAGCCAGAACTTCCGCAAGCTCGCGGAAGACATGAACTATTCGAACGACGAC
>JAEPNS010000342.1 GCA_017643325.1 Alphaproteobacteria bacterium
TTGCTCGAGATCGCCCCGGTGCCGATGTCGAAGATCTGGTTCGCGAACTCCGGCTCCGAGGGCAACGACAGCGCCGCACGCATCGTCTGGTACTACTGGCACGCGATGGGCAAACCGGAGAAGCGCAAGATCATCTCCCACCAGCGTGCCTACCACGGCAACACCATCGCGTCGGCCAGCCTTTCCGGAATGTATTACAACCATGCTTCCTTCGGACTGCCGCTCGACGGATTCCTGCACGTTACCGCGCCGCACCACTACCGCCACGCCAATCCCGGCGAGAGCGAAGACGAGTTCACGACCCGGCTCGCCGAGGAACTCGAGACCCTGATCGAGGCAGAAGGCCCCGACACCGTAGGTGCCTTCTTCACCGAGCCGATCATGGGTTCAGGCGGTGTCGTGGTGCCGCCGGACGGCTACTACGACAAGATCCAGGCGGTCCTGAAGAAGTACGACATGCTGCTTGTCGCCGACGAGGTGATCACGGCATTCGGGCGCACCGGCAACATGTTCGGCACCACCACGATGGGCCTGGAACCGGACATGATCGTCTGCGCCAAGGGCCTGTCGAGTGCCTACATCCCGATCTCGGCACTGATGGTGAACGCCCGGGTGTTCGACGCGATCAGCGAGGAAAGCGACCGGGTTGGCGTATTCGGCCTGAGCTTCACCTATTCCGGCCATCCCGTGTCCGCCGCCGTCGCGATGGAGGCACTGCATATCTACGAGGAGGAGGACATCGTCGGCCATGTGCGCGCGATGGAACCGCACTTCCAGGGGGGCTTGCGCGAACTGCTCGACCACCCACTGGTCGGCGAAGTACGCGGTAAGGGCCTTGTCGCAGGGGTCGAGCTGGTGAAAGACAAGGCGACCGGCGAGGCGTTCGACCCGGGTCTGGCGGTCGGCCCGTTCTGCAACGGCCGCGCCGAGGAGCACGGGCTGATCATCCGCGCCATCGGCGACACCATGTCCTTCTGTCCGCCGCTGATCATCAACAGGGAAGAGATCGGGAAGATGATCGCGCGGTTCCGCCTCGCGCTCGATGATACGCTGGCGATGGTGCGTGAAAGGGGACTGATCTCGACATGACGTCGGACCTGCTGCGCGCCACCGCGACCGAACTACTCGGCCTGTACGCTGCCGGTACGACCTCGCCGGTGGAGGTCTCGGACGCCGTGCTTGACCAGATCGAGCGCCACAACCCCACGCTCAACGCCTTCATCCACCTCGATCCGGACACGACGCGCAAGCTGGCGCAGGAGTCCGAGGCCCGCTGGGCGAAGGGCGAACCCGATGGTCTGATCGACGGCATCCCGCTTTCAATCAAGGACCTGACGCCAACCATCGGCTGGCCGACCCGGCGCGGATCACGCACGACCGATCCAAACGCGCCCCGCGATATCGACGCGCCCGTCGTCGCGGCGGCGCGGCGGCATAACGCGGTCCTGACCGGCAAGACCGCGACGCCGGAGTTCGGCTGGAAAGGCGTCACCGACAGCCCGCTGACCGGCATCACCCGCAACCCCTGGAACCCGGAGCGCACGCCGGGCGGGTCTTCGGGCGGCGCGTCGGCGGCCTGCGCGTCGTTCATGGGCCCGCTCCACCAGGCTTCGGACGGCGCAGGGTCGATCCGCATTCCCGCCGCCTTCGCCGGGGTGTTCGGGATCAAGGCCACCTACGGGCTGGTGCCCAACTATCCGCGCGCCTCACACATCGGCGACATGGCAAATTTCGGCCCGATGGCACGCACGGTCGCGGACGCAGCATTGCTGCTAACGGTGTTCTCGGACAAGCCAGACCCGCGCGACTACTCGACGGCCCCGGTGCAGGGGCAGGATTGGCGCACCGGGCTCGAGGACGGAGTTGCGGGCATGAAGATCGTCTACGCCCCGACGCTGGGCGGTTACGGCTGGGCCGACGATGACGTGCGCTCCGCGGTCGACGCTGCCGTGGATGTCTATCGCTCGCTCGGCGCGGAAGTGGTCGAGGCCGAACCGGAGGTGCCGGACTACCGGAAACTCATCGACGTGATCTGGTCCTGCGCTGACCGTTGGATTCTCGACCAGATGACGGAGGAGCAGCGCGCACTGATGGATCCCGGCTTCGTCGCCATCGCGGAATATTCCCGGCGCTACAACGAGATGGACGTGATCGGCGCCTATGCCGCAGCGGGCGACCTGGCCATCGCGCTATCCGTCTTCATGGCAGACTACGACCTCATGATCACCCCGGCGATGCCGCTGGAGGCATTCGGCGCGGGTGAGTATCGCGCACCGGGACAGGAGAGCGGCGAATGGGCGGAATGGTCGCCCTTCACCTATCCGTTCAACATGTCCAAGCAGCCCGCCGCCTCTGTGCCCTGCGGTTTCGGCGACGAGGGTATGCCCGTCGCATTCCAGCTGGTAGGACGCCACTGGGACGACGCCAAGGTGCTCCGCGCTGCGCGCGCCTACGAACGCGAACACCCGTTCGCGATGCCGGACGGTTACGTCTAGACGGCCGGAAGGCCCATCGGTCGGCGGTCACGCCAGGGCATGGTCTGCTCGAGCTGGCCGGACAAGCGCAGGAGCGTCGCTTCGTCGGCGAAACGGCCCACCGCTTGCACCGAGACCGGAAAGCCCTCGTCCGTGGTGCCGACGGGTAGGCTGATCGCAGGAGCGCCGGTCAGGTTGAACCAGACCGTGAACGGCGAGAAGGCCGCGACCCTGTCCCAGTATTCGTCTGCGTCATCCATCATCATGTCGAGCCAGCCGAGCTTCGGCGGCATATGGCCGAGGCCGGGAGTCAGCAGAACGTCGTAGTCCTCATGAAACGCCGCCATGCGTCGTCCTGCGCCGTGCATCCGGCCCTGCGCCAGGAACACGTCGTAGCCGGTGATGGCTTCGCCCTTGGCCGCGGTGGCCGCAACCACCTTCTCGACCTCTCCTTCAAGTGGAAGACGCCCCTTGGTGGGATGTGAGCGGATCGTCTGGGCGGCATTGGAGGCCATGAGCGTGCGAAAGATTTCCTGCATTTCCTCGTTATCGATGGGTGGATCGGCCTCATCCACCGCGTGGCCGAGATCGCCGAGCACTTTGAGCGTCTCGTCGAGGACCCGCCTGTGTTCCCCGTCGGTCTTCGCACCGGTCTTGCCCCCATGCGTAAACGCAATCCGCAGGGGACCGGGGTCGGCGCCGACCTCCACGAGCCAGGGCCGCTCCGGCGGCGGTGCGAAATAGGGATCGCCGGGTGCCGGTCCGGCCGTCGCGTCGAGGATCGCAGCGGTGTCTCGCACGGTGACGGAAACCGTGTGTTCAGCGACGGTGCCACCGGTGCGTTCGCCGAGCCCCGGCGCAAAGCTGTTGCGCCCACGCGTCGGCTTGAGTCCGACAAGTCCACAGCACGATGCCGGCACCCGGATCGAGCCGAAGCCGTCGCTGGAATGAGCCGCCGGAAGGATGCGCGCGGCTACGGCCGACGCCGC
>JAEPNS010000343.1 GCA_017643325.1 Alphaproteobacteria bacterium
GCGCAGTGTCAGCGCCGGGGCGCAGTGCCGGTGCGCGCGAGGAACAGGGCGCCGGATACAATCAGCACGGCACCCGCGACGGCGATGGCATCGGGCCAGACACCGAAAATCAGGATGTCATAGGCGGCGGCGAACACCAGCACCGAGTAGAAGGCCGGTATCACGAAACTGGCCTCGGCGCGCTTCATCGACTGGATAAAGAGTGTCTGCCCCGACACCATGACCAGGCCGAGTGCGCAGAGCAGCAAACATTGCCAGGCGGACGGCCAGGCCCAGACCAGCGTCGCCACGCTAAAAGACACGGTCATCCCGATGGCGTTGTTGATCAGCAGAATGCGGAATGCCGGTTCCCGATCGCTCAACCATTTGATCAGGATTCCTTCGAGCCCCATGAAGAACGCCGATGCGAGCGCGAAAAGCCCCGCGCTCTGAAAGGCGTCGGTTCCCGGTTTGAGGATGAGCACCGCCCCGGCAATTGCCTAAGCGGTTGCGATGACCTGCCGGAGGCGGATGTGCTCGCCGAGCAGCATGACGGCGAAGAGCATCGTGACAAGCGGGCTGAGGAAGCTGATTGCCGTGGCGTCCGCGATCGGCATACGCGCGACGGCCGCGAACATCGCGGTCACCCCGAGCCAGCCGCAGAGCGAGCGCAGGAGATGCCGACGCCAGTGCGCGCCGGAAAAGGACGGGCGCCGGCGCGGGGCGAGCGCGTATACGGTGCACAGGGCGAGGAACGCAAAAACAAAGCGGCCGGCGCTGATCTGGAAGGCGTCGAGCGGCATATCGGCCTGGACCCCGGTCCCGAGCGCTTTTGCGATAAGCGAAGTGGCCGCCACCAGTGCACTGGCACCGACCATCAGCTGGATTGCGGTCGCCCTGCGGGGTCTGTCGTCGGGAAGCGTGGCGGTCATGGCGGGGTGACACCTGGCGGAGCGGGAACTCGCGGAGAAGGGAAAAGCCGATATCCGTGGGCCCAACGTCCTGACGCCCGGAAGAGTTGCTTTTCCAGCCTTTATGCGCCCAAATCCTCACCAATCACGATAGGTTGTTCGGTATAGGGTTCGCGAATGTTGCCAATGACCGGTGTAGACCGTGAGATAGCTGCGCTCTGGGTCGAGAAACGATCGATCCGGGAAAACGGGAGGATCCGATGAACAAACTGAAAACCATTGCGATCGCTGCGGGGTTTGCCGCGGCAAGCGTCACGGGAGCCACGACAGCGTTTGCCGATGAGCTGTCGCTTGCCTATTTCATGGGCCCCAAGCATCCCATGAACAAGGGCGTCATGACGCCGTTTGGAGAGCGTCTCGCCGAACTGTCCGGCGGCAAGCTCACCGTCAAGCAGTTCCCCGGCGGCGCGCTGAACAAGGTCCCGCCCAAGCAGTACTCGATCCTGCTGGATGGTGTCGCCGACATCATCTTCACCCTGCCGGGTTACACGGCCGACGTCTTCCCGAAGACCAACGTGGTCGGGTTGCCGGGCGTCTGCGACACCGCGCTCGCCTGCACCGAGGCGCTGCAGCGCGTGCGCCCGGAACTGGAGAAGGAATACAACGCCAAGGTGCTCGCCATCTGGACCAACGGTCCGGCGGTGCTCATCACCAGGGACAAGGCCGTGCGCTCGCTGGAGGACATGCAGGGCCTGAAGGTGCGCGTCACGTCGAAGTCGGACGTGCCGTTCGTCGAGGCGCTCGGCGCCAGCGCCGTGGCCCAGCCGGTGACGGTCATCAACCAGAACCTCGCCAACGGCGTGATCGACGCGATCATGATCGATCCGTCGGCCATCGGTTCGTTCAAGCTGCACGAGCCGGCGAACTACGTGACAACATGGTTCCCGGGTTCGGGCTCGGCCTTCGTGCTCCTGATGAACAAGGACGTCTATGACGGCCTGTCCGACGAGGAGAAGGGCTGGGTCGATCAGGCCGCCGACGAGACCCTGTCGCTGAACGCCGGCAAGGCCTACGACGCCGCCTGGGCGCGCGGCCTGAAGATCGCCGAGGAAGCCGGCAACGAGATGATCGAGCTCTCCGACGCCGAGAAGGCCAAGTTCCAGGCGAAGATCGACGAGGTGATGGCGAAGCTGAAGAACGAGAAGGTCGGCGACAGCACCATCGGCGAGATGATCGCCAAGATGAAGGGCGAGAAGAGCAGCTAGCCCTGTGACGTCCCGCGTTCGCGACACGCTGCGACGCACCGACGAACAGCTCGGCCGGGTGGCCGTGCTGTTCGCGGTCGTCGGTGCGGTCGGGGTCGTGGTGCTGATGGCCAACATCCTCGTGGCCGTGTTCTGGCGCTACGCCCTAAACGATCCGATATTCGGGATCGACGACATCTCCGTAATGGTGCTGACCGTCGTGGCCGCCTGTGCGGTCGCCTACGGCTCGCGCCACAACGCACATGTGTCGGTGAATATCATCACCGCCTTTTTCGGCCGCAAGGCAACGCGGGTAACCGACGCGATCATGCGGCTGTTGGGCCTGTCCATCGCCGGTCTCGCGGCTTATGCCCTGTGGACCAAGGCGTGCGGGTTCGAGAAAGCCTGCATCACAGGCAATCTGAGCATCGAGCACACCTGGTTCTACTATTTCCTGGGTGTCGCGCTGCTGTTCTACGCGCTGCACCTGCTGGTCCAGTTCCTGACCGGACTGGCTCACTGGAACGAGGACGAGGATCCGAACGAGGTGGCGGATTGATGGACGGCCTCACAATAGCGATCCTCGGCTTTGTCGCTCTCTTCATTCTGCTGTTCATTCGCATGCCGGTCGGCCTCACCATGATGCTCATCGGGACGGTTGGCATCTACCTGATCCGGCCACAGGCGGCGATCCCCAAGCTGGCGGGTGAGATCTTCAACGAGGCCGCAAATTTCCCGTTGATGATCATCCCGCTTTTCGTGCTCATGGGAAATCTCGCGGGCGTTTCAAAGATGAGCCGGGACCTCTACGACGCGGCGAATATTTGGCTTGGGCATTTCCGAGGCGGCCTCGCATCGGCGACGGTCGTCGGCTGCGCGGGCTTTTCGGCCCTTTCGGGCTCGTCGCTCGCCGCCGCGCTGACGATGGGGCGCGTCGCGCTCCCGGAGATGCAGCGCTACCGCTACCACGACGGCCTGGCGACCGGGGCCATCGCGGCGGGCGGCACGCTCGGCATCCTGATCCCGCCGTCGGCCGGGTTCGTGATCTACGCGATCCTGACCGAGGAAAGCATCGGCCGTCTTTTCCTTGCCGGGGTGTTGCCGGGGCTCCTGCTGACGCTTCTCTTTGTCGTGGCGATCTGGATCGTGGTCGTACGCAATCCCGAGAAGGCGCCCTCGGCGGCCGAAAGCGCGAGCTTTAGCGAGCGAATCCGGGTTCTGGGCCGCGCGGGCTGGATTATCGGGATCATCGTGCTGACGATCGGCGGTATCTACACCGGCATTTTTTCGGCGATCGAGGCAGCTGGCATCGGTGCCGCTTTGGCCT
>JAEPNS010000344.1:0-388 GCA_017643325.1 Alphaproteobacteria bacterium
CAGGTGCTCCACGAAACCGGTGGCCTGCACATTGTCCGAATGGGCGATGACGAATTCCTCGTCCTGGGCCGGGGCGGTCAGGTCCTCCCCCAGTTCCCCGGCGCGCAGCGCGCGGTCCAGGTCGTAGCCTTGGTTGGCGTCCGGCCAGACGACGCCGCCGTCCGCGACCTCCATCGCGGTCTTTACCTTTGCGATATCCAGTTCCGGGTCGGTGCCGACTTTCACCGTGAAGGCCTTGAAGCCGTCTGCCTTGCCCTGTTCCACGACCTTGACGATAGCGTCGGGGTCGGGCGCGGAGACGAGGTAGGACAGCTCCACCCGGTCGCTGCGCTTTGCGCCGAGCCAGGTCTGGCGGTTGATCCCGAGCTTCATGCCGACGAGGTCGGGG
>JAEPNS010000344.1:398-3446 GCA_017643325.1 Alphaproteobacteria bacterium
GCGGACCAGCGCCGGCTCGGGCCGGCCTCGCCCCAGCCGACGGTGCCGTCGTCCCCGGTCATCTTCACGAGGATGTTCTGCTTGCCCTCGTCGGGCGTGCGCGAGGCCCCGCGCGGCAGGGTCAGGACCATCTCCAGCGGCAGGACCACGGGGAAAAGCTCGATGCGTTCGATTTTCATGACGACCTCTTCTCTCGCAGCCGCTGCCAGCCGACGCTGGCGATCACGACCGCGGTCAGGATTAGGAATCCGGCGCTGACCGGCTTCGACAGCAGGTCCAGCGCGTTGTTGTTCGACAGGATCATCGCCTGCCGCAGGGACACCTCGATCAGCGGGCCGAGGATGAACCCGATCAGCAGCGGCGGGATCGGGAAGCCGAACTTCACCATCAGGTAGCCGACGACGCCAAAGCCCAGCATCACGAACACGTCGAAGATGCTGGAGGTGGCGACGAAGGTACCCGTGACGCAGAGGATCACGACCAGCGGGAACAGGATACCCGGCGGGACGCGCACCGCGCGGATGAACAGCGGCAGGCCCAGATAGCCAACCACCAGGTGCAGGAAGGTGACCATCAGCATGCCGATGAACAGCGCGGTGACGAAGTCGCCCTGCTGCTGGAAGAGGGTCGGGCCAGGGATCAACCCGTGCACCGTCAGCGCGCCGAGCATGATGGCGGTGATGACGTCGCCCGGGATGCCGAGCGTGAGCAGCGGGATCAGTGTGGATCCGGTCACGCCGTTGTTGGCGCTCTCGGCGGCGGTGACACCCTCGAGTGCCCCCTCCCCGAACTGCTCCGGTGTCTTCGAGAGACGGCGCGCGACGCCGTAGCTCAGGAAGGCCGCAATGGCCGCGCCGATCCCCGGGACGGCGCCGATGAAACTGCCGATGGCGGCGCCGCGGAAGGCGGTGGGCAGCAGCTTTCGCAGCTCGCGCGGCGACAAGGTGTTGGCGGCGCGGTCGCCGGAGACCTCCAGCACATGCGCGGTCGCCTTGCCGACGGCGCGCTGCTCGACCTGCACCAGCGCCTCGGAGATGGCGAAGGCGCCGATGATCAGCGCGATGAACTTCAGTCCGCCGGTCAGCTCGTAGACGTCGAAGGCAAGCCGCACCTCGCCCTCGATCGGGTCAAGCCCGACGGTGGCAAACAGGATGCCGGCCGCGCCCGCGATCAGGCCCTTCACCAGGCTCTTGCCGGAGACGAGTCCGATGATGGTCAGCGCGAAGACGCCGAGCGCGAAGAATTCGTGCGGGCCGAACAGCAGCGCGATGCGCGCGATCTGTACCGCCAGCACGATCAGCAGGATGTCGCTCATCAGCTCGCCGAAGACCGAGGCGTAGAGCGAGAGTTTCAGCGCGCGCCCGGCCTGCCCGTTGCGCGCCAGCTTGTTGCCGTCGAGCGCCGTTGCCGCGGCGGCGGGGGTGCCGGGTACATTGATGAGGATGGCCGAGATCGACCCGCCGTAGGTGCCGCCCTTGTAGATGCCGATGAGCATCGACAGGCCCGCCAGCGGCGGCAGGCTGAAGGTGAATGGCAGGGCCAGCGCGACCGCCAGCGGGACGTTCAGCCCGGGGACCGCACCGATCACGATTCCGACGATGAGTCCCACCACCATCAGGATGATGTTCTGGAACTCGAAGATGAGGCCGAAGCCGACGAGAAACTGTTCCACGGGCCCGTCCTATTCCAGCCAGCTTCCCGGCGGCAGGAGAACGAGCATGAGGTGCCGGAAGAACAGCATGATGGCGGGCGGGGCGACGACCATGAGGATCAGGATGTGCCACCAGCGGCGGTGGCCGTAGAGCAGCGCGAGCGCGCCGACGGCAAGCGCGGTCGAGCCGAGATAGCCGAGCCGCGTCATCAGCAGGATCTGGAGGATGACCACGGCGACCAGGGCCAGCACCGCGCCCGCGCCGCGGAGCCGGGTCGTCGGGTCCACGGCCGGGCCGGACGCGCCCTCGCGCCGCAGCGCCAGGACGCCTTGCGCCAGCAGGATGCCGGAAAGCCCCCCGATCGCGATGATCATCAGGCGGGGGATGAAGGCGGGGGTCAGGTCGGGACCTTCCAGGGTCTCGATCTGGCCGGGCAGGGCGATCAGCAGGGCAAGACTGCCGAGCAACAGCACCGCGCCGGACAGGGTGTCCCGACCCCCGCGTGTCATCGTTCGTAACTTGGCGTTACGGTGATGCCGCTAGTTGGACACCACGGACTTGAACGCCGCGAACTCGCGGTCCCACTGCGCTTCAAAGTCCGGGCCGCTGGCATAGGACACCGTGGTCTTCGAGGCCTTGGCGAAGTTCTGGAAGGTCTTGTCTTCCACGACTTCCGCGAGCGCCTTGCGCAGGACCTCGATCCGGTCCTCCGGCACGCCCTTGGCGACGGCAAAGCCGGTCCACGGGCTGGCGGTGACGTTGTAGCCCAGCTCGATCGCGGTCGGCGTATCCGGGATTTCCGGCAGCCGTTCCTCCGCGAACACCACGATAGCCTTCAACTTGCCGGCGTCCAGATGCGACGCGATTGCGTTCAGGCTGGACGAGGACACCAGGTTGGTGTGGCCGCCGAGCGCCATCGGCACCGCGTCCGCGTCACCCTTCGCCGGGACGTGCTTGAGCTGCAGGCCGGCCTGCTTGGCCATGGCCTCCGCAGCCAGCCACGGCAGGACGTTCTTCACGCCGGAATAGGACACGCTGCCCGGGTTCGCCTTGGCGTAGGCCACGAAGCTCGCGGCGTCCGTGAAGGGCTGGTCGGTGTTGGCCGCCAGCACGACGGAACCCGACGCCACGCGCCCGATGCCGCGGAAATCGGACGGCACGAAGCCGACGTCGCGGTGCACGGGGCCGAGGATCTGGTTGCCCGGCGTGGTGACGAGCACCGTGTAGCCGTCCTTCGGCGCATCGAGCACGGACTTCGTGCCGACAGCACCGCGTCCGCCGGTGCGGTTCACGACCGCGACGGGCTGGCCGAGCTTGCTGCCGATGACGGTGGCCACCATGCGGCCGACGATGTCGGTGCGTCCGCCGGCACCCCACGGCACCACGAAGGTGATGG
>JAEPNS010000345.1 GCA_017643325.1 Alphaproteobacteria bacterium
CCGCGGCGTGACGCGCGCCGGCCTGTTTGTCGCGATCGACGACAACGGCGCCGAAGGGTTCGTTCCCGCATCGCGCCTCGCCGGCGGACGGCCGCGCTTCGATCCGCGTGCACAGACCCTTCGGGTCGAGCACGGGGGCGAATACCGGCTCGGCGACCCGGTGGAAATCCGGATCGCGGAGGCGGACGGCCTGCGCGGGTCCGCGATCTTCGACCTGATGGACAGCGGTGCCGATATCCGGCGCCGCGCGCCACAAAAAAGCCGGAAATCGGGTCGAAAACGGCCCGACAAACGCCAGCGGAAGCGGGCCAAACGGACTGGGGCGAAAAAAAAGAAACTTTAACCAACGTCCTTTACGAAGAATGGTTCCCGCGACTATTTTTTGCGCATGAAAATGTTGTCGATACAGAGCTTTACCCGTCCGTCCATCGGCTTCGCGGCCATCCTGCTGTTCATGCTCACGGCGTGCGCGCCGGTCGGCACGCGCGTCAACGCGGAGTACTCCGACCGCTACAGCCGCGACATGTTCGACACCGGGTACAGCTTCATCGCCGACCGGTACATCGACCCGGTGTCCCTGCACGAACTCAGCATCAGCGGCCTGGCGGGCCTCAAGCAGATCGATCCCCGGATCGACATCAGGCCCAACCGCCAGCGGATCGAGGTGCTGTTCGAAGGCAATCTTGTCGGGTCGGTCGCGCTCCCGCGCAACGACGACCCGGACGCGTGGAGCGCCGCCACCGTCAACACGATCGCGCTGGCCCGGCGCGCCTCGCCGACCGTCGCGAGCGCGGAGGCCGAGGCCGTGTTCAAGGCCGTCTTCGATGGCGTGCTGGAACCGCTCGACAGGTTCTCCCGGTATGACGACGCCGAGACCGCGATGGAGAAGCGGGCGTACCGCGACGGATTCGGCGGCATCGGCATCACGATCCGGATGGAAGAGCAGGACGCGCTCATCATCACCGTGAACGAGAACGGCCCCGCAGCGCGGGCCGGCGTTCTGCCCCAGGACCGGATCACCCATGTGGAGGGGGAGCCGATCGCCGGCTGGACCCAGCGCGAGCTGGTGACCCGCCTGCGCGGCCCCGTCAACACCCGGGTTTCCTTCACCGTCAGGCGCGAGACCGACGCGCGTCCCGTCCCGATCCGGCTGACCCGCCGCCACGTCGTTCCGGAGACGGCGACGGTGGAGCGCGTGGACGGCGTCGCCTCCATCGGCCTGTCCGGGTTCAACGTGGATTCGGCGAAACAGCTCGAACGCCTGGTCCGGAGGGAAATGGACGCCGTCGAAGGACCGCCGCTCGGCTTCGTGCTCGACCTGCGGTCGAATCCCGGCGGCCGGCTCGACAGCTCGATCAAGGTCTCGGACCTGTTCCTGGACGGCGGCGCGATCACTGCGACGCGCGGCCGCCACCCGGGCAGCCGCCAGGTCTTCAAGGCGACCAGGGGCGACATCGCCCGCGGCCTGCCGATCGTGATCCTGATCAACGGGAACTCGGCCTCCGCTTCCGAAATCGTCGCGGCCGCGCTGCAGGACAACGCGCGCGGGATCGTGATCGGCACGAATTCCTACGGCAAGGGAACGGTGCAGTCGGTGCTGCAGCTGCCCAACGAGGGCGAGATGACGCTGACCTGGTCGCGCTTCCTCGCCCCGTCGGGATACCGGCTGCACGACCTCGGGGTTCTGCCGTCGGTCTGCACGCATGGCGGCGGCGACACCAAGAGCGCGGAGAGCCTGGTGCCGGCGGTGCGCCACGGGGAGGACATCCTCGCCGGCCGGCTGAATGCCTGGCGCGCGACCGGAAACGCGGACCAGGTCGGCCGCGACGACCTGCGCGAGCTGTGTCCGTCGGACGGCGGGACGCCGGACGTGGACCTGGCGCTGGCGCGCGCGATCATCTCCGACCCGGCCCTCTACAAGTCGCTGCTCAACGAGGCGCAGACCACGGTTGCCGAGCGCTAGAGGCCGGCCGCACTGCGCACCATCGCGTATTCGAGCCGCACCGAGGACACCCCGTCCCCGCGTTCGAGCAGTCGTACCAGCATGCGGGCCTCCCCGCTCCTGATCCCGGCGACCTGAAGGCGCAGCGAGACACCGGCGCCGTCGCCGCGGACCACCCGGAACCTGAGCAATCGGGCATTGCGGTCGCGCAGGAACCGGCTGGCCGGCTCGAGCACGGCCCATTCCGAGGCGGCCGACATCCGGAACTCGTGGACCAGCTCCGCGTCCGCGGCCATGGCCTCGAACGCCTCATCGATATCGGAAAGGACCCGGCGATCGGGTGAGACCGGCGGGAGGTTCTCGATCCTGCTCATGGCGACCTCGTACAGTTGCATCCACGCGCCGTGGGCAAGCTGCGGTCACAAACACAAGACTCGTCGCAAGAAGAGGGGCGATCCGCCCGCTCCCCGCTTTAGCTGTACTTGTCGCGCGCCCGCAAGCTGGAGTTCAAATCGGCGCAGGCTGGTTTGTGCGCCGGCGGCGCCGGGATGTCAAATCACGCTGCGCGCTTGACTTGCCGGCCGCGCGGAGTATTTTCGCGGCCAGATTCCAGCGTCAGGACAGATCCATGGCCAAACCGAACACCATTCTCGTCAAGCTCGTGAGCTCGGCCGATACCGGCTACTACTACGTCGCGAAGAAGAACCCGCGCCAGAAGCCGGAGAAGCTCGAGATGCGCAAGTACGATCCGGTCGTGCGCAAGCACGTCACCTTCAAGGAAGAGAAGCTCAAGTAGCCTTCTTTCCCTCGCGATCGACAAAAAAGCCGCCCCCGGGGCGGCTTTTGACGTTGCGGGCCCTGCGGCCCCGGCTATTCGATGAACTCCTGGACCGTCTCCAGGAACTGCGAGACCGAGATCGGTTTCGCGATATACGCCTCGCAGCCGCCCTGGCGGATCTTCTCCTCATCCCCCTTCATCGCGAACGCCGTCACCGCGATGACCGGAATGTCCTTGAGGCTGTCGTCTTCCTTGATCCACTTGGTCACCTCCAGACCCGAGACCTCGGGAAGCTGGATGTCCATCAGGACGAGGTCCGGACGGTGCTCGCGGGCGAGCTGCAGCGCTTCCTTGCCGTCCTTGGTCTGGAGCGTCGCATAGCCCTGCGCTTCCAGAAGATCGTGAAAGAGCTTCATGTTGAGTTCGTTGTCTTCGACAATCAGAACGGTCTTCGACATGTTCGTGCAGGCCCTGCCCGGATCAATCGTGCGAGAATAAACCCCGGCGCACTCTATTCCCCCGCCGGTTCGGTTCGGTCACCGCGTGAAAATGGATAATATCCGTCAAAATGTCCACCTCGCGCGCAAATTGATTGCCAGACCATGCGGATCGGAATCGACCTCGGCGGCACCAAGATCGAAGGAATTGCGCTGGATGACAGCGGGCACACGCTCGCGCGCCGGCGCATCCCGGCCCCGCGCGGCAGCT
>JAEPNS010000346.1 GCA_017643325.1 Alphaproteobacteria bacterium
TCAAACTCGTCGGCGGTGACGATGCAGGGACCGAACACGTTGCCGGCGTCGAAATCCTTGCCCGGGCCGCCCATGCCGGCGCCGGAGCGGATCTCGATCGCCTGGATGTCGCGCGCGGAGATGTCGTTGAAGATCATGTATCCGAAGATGTGCTTCGCGGCGTCCTCGGCGCGGATGTCGGTGCCGGGCGTGCCGGTGACGGCCGCCCATTCCAGTTCGTAGTCCATCCGCCGGGCCTCGTGGGGCCAGACCACGTCGTCGCCGGGCCCGATGACGCTGAGGTGGTTGCTGTTGAGATAGACCGGCGCCTCGACCCATTCGGGCGGGACATCGAGGGCGCCCTGAGCGCGAAACCGCTCGAGCGCGGCCTCGGGGTCGTCCTCCCGGGCCGCCAGCCGGGTGTAGCGGGTGAGGCGGGAGTTGCGCAGGTGCTGCAGGAAACAGGCGCAGTCCCGAAGCCGGCGCGGGTTCGCCAGCGGCGCGTGCAGGCGCACGCCGTCGCGTGCGTGGGTTGCCCCGTCGGCCGGGGACTGCGCGAGCGTGCGCGCGCGGTCCAGGGCCTCCGGTCCCGCATCGATCAGGTCCAGCATGCTTGCGAAGGCTGCGGTGTCGGCGCCCTCTTCGCCCGCCGCGGCGGCGAGGTCGAGGACGCGGGTGTCATCGTCGAGGAGCGCCCCGAGGCGCGGCCCGGAAGACTCGGGGGTCGAAAAGGTGACAAGGCGCACGGCGCGACGCTCCTGGAAGGTTGGCCGGGAGCGGGCAGCGTCGGACAAAGAACGGCGCGTGTCCACCCGCGCCGGACGAAAGGTTCAGAATTCGAGACTGTTGCCGAGCAGCAGGATCGCGAACAGCGCGAGGGCGTAGATTCCGGCCAGGCTGGTCAGCATGAACAGGATGTTGCCGATCGTGTGGAGCGGGTGCCGGCGGCGTTCGGCGGCACGGCGTTCCGACGAGCGGCGCTCGCGCCCCGCCACGACCGAGAAAAAGACCGGCCGGCCCGGAAGCGGCAATGTCAGGCGCAGATCGACCGGATAACGCGAGGCCGGCGACAGCTCGCGACCGGATGGTCCGGCATTCAGTTCCTGCACACTCATGGGGCCTCTCCCGCTGGCGGTTTTTCCGGTGATGGACTGGGCCTCATTGTGAAAAAACATGGTTAAGGAATGCTTGCCGGTGTTAACCATGCATTACCTGTTTCGGCTCACGCTCTCGCGCGACGGCCGGATTCGGCACGCCCTGTGCGCGTGCCCGTTCGAACGCCGAGAACAATGAGGACCCGCCCGATGGCCCCGCGTACGGACACCCGCAAGAAGAACCTCGTGACGAAATGCGCCCAGCTCGCCACGAAGCGCCTGGGCAAGGACGACGGCAAGGCCTGCGCCGACTTTATCCGCGCCTTCTACGACAACGTGCCCCCGGCCGATATCGCGTCCTCGTCGGCGGAGGAGCTGTTCGAGGTTGCGTCCTCCTTCTGGGAGTTCGCGCAGCAGCGCCGTCCGGGCGAGCCGCTGATCCGCGTGTTCAACCCGCGACTGGAAAACAAGGGCGGGAACGGGTCCCACACGGTCATCGAGGTGGTGACCGAGGACATGCCGTTCCTGGTCGATTCCCTCACGGCCGAACTGAACTACCAGGGCCTGACCGTCCACCTCGTGATCCATCCGATCCTTTCGGTGACCCGCACGCCGAAGGGCAGGCTGACGGCCTGCGAACTGTCGAGCGACGGCGGCAGCAAGGCCGAGAGTTTCATGCGGATCGAGGTGAGCGAGCAGCCCGACACCGAGGCGCTCGCGCGCCTGACTGCGCGGATCGAACAGGTGCTTGCGGACGTGCGCGCGGCGGTCGAGGACTGGCCCGACATGCGCGAGAGGGTCCAGGCGCTGGTCGAGGAGCTGCGCGACCATCCGCCGAAGATCGCGAAGCGCGAGGTGGAGCGCACGCGCGAGTTCCTGGAGTGGATGTGCGCCGACCATTTCACCTTCCTCGGCTACCGGGAATACCGGCATGTCGGCACGGGCGACTCCCAGAGCCTGCGGACCGAGCCCGGCGGTCTCGGGGTGCTGCGCGACGCCGACCGGCCGATCTTCGAGAACTGGGCCGACGACGCGCCGCTGCCGGACGACGTGCGATCCTTCGTGCGCCAGTCCCGGCTGATGATGATCACCAAGGCCAACCAGCGCGCGACCGTCCACCGCCGGGTGCATATGGACGTGATCGGCGTGAAGACGTTCGACGACGCGGGCAAGGTGACGGGCGAACGGATCATCGTGGGCCTGTTCACATCGGCGGCCTACAGCCGCTCGCCGGTCAACATCCCGATGCTGCGCAGCAAGGTCGAGGCGACGCTCGAGCGCGCCGGCTTCCCGCCGGGCAGCCACGACGCCAAGGCGCTGGCCCATATCCTCGAGAACTATCCCCGCGACGAACTGCTGCAGATCGACGAGGAGCTGTTGCTGGAGCACGCGCTGGGAATCCTGCACCTGCAGGAGCGCCAGCGCACCGCACTCTTCGTTCGCGAGGACCCGTTCAAGCGTTACGTGACCGCGCTGGTCTATGTGCCGCGCGACCGGTACGACACGAACCTGCGGATCAAGCTGTCCCGGATCCTGGAGGACACCTTCAACGGGTCCCTCGCCGCCTTCTATCCCGAGTTCGGCACCGAGTCGGCGCTGGCCCAGGTGCTGTTCGTCATCAAGATCGGCGACGAGGGCATCCCCGACTACGACGTGGCGCGGATCGAGGAGGAGCTGCGCGAGGCGACACGCTCGTGGGAGGACCGCCTCCGCGACGCGCTGGTCGAGGCGCGCGGCGAGGCCGCCGGTCTGGTGCTGTTCCACCGTTACGGCCAGTCCTTCACGGTCGCCTACCGCGACCGCTACGACGCGGCCGCGGCGGTTGAGGACATATCGCTGATCGATGCGGCGCGCATTTCCGGCGGGCTGGAGCTCAATCTCTACCGCCCGGAGGACGAACCGGACTCGACCGTGCACCTCAAGCTCTACCACGCGGGCCGGCCGCTGCCGCTGTCCGACGTGATCCCCATGCTCGAGAACATGGGGCTGAAGGTCATCGGCGAGGAGCCCTTCGAGGTGAACTACCTCTACGGCGAGACAACGGGCGAGATCTGGGTCCACGACTTCCAGACCGAATCCCGGTCCGGTGCGGATATCGATCTCGAAACGGTGCGGGCGCCGTTCCACGAATGCTTCGCGCGCGTGCTGGAGGGCATGATCGCCGACGACGGGTTCAACAACCTGGTGCTCGGCGCCGGCCTCGAATGGCGCCAGATCCTCGTGCTCCGCGCCTACTGCAAGTTCCTGCTGCAGAGCCGGATCCCATTCTCCCAGGCCTACATGGAAGAAACGCTGGCGAACAATCCGGTCCTGG
>JAEPNS010000347.1:0-231 GCA_017643325.1 Alphaproteobacteria bacterium
GGGCGAGGTGATCCAGCGGACCGGCCTCGACGCCTTTGCCGACTATCCGCTGATCGTGGGCGAAGGCGCTCCCGCGCACGCCGCGCAACTGCTCGACCTGCTGCACGCCTATCCGGCGGTGGCCAGCGCGACGGAGGCGGCCGTGCGGGTCTCCCAGCGCCGCTGGAACCTGCGCCTGCGCACGGGCATCGACGTGCGGCTGCCCGAGCAGGATATCCCGGTCGCGCTCGA
>JAEPNS010000347.1:241-3384 GCA_017643325.1 Alphaproteobacteria bacterium
CCTCCCGGGCGGCGCAGGCGAAATTGATGTCGACGGCTCTGCCGAGTGTTGAATCAGATGATGTCACTGCGATACTGACAGTCTCGTTCTGTCGAACGCGTTCGACCGCCTGGAGGAGTTCCAGCGCGAGCACGACCTGTTCGACCGCGACGTGGTCGCGGTGGATTTGCGGGTGCCGGACCGCCTGATCGTCCGGGTCAGCCCGGGCGCCAAGCTCGCGCACCCTGCTGCCGCCAGGGGGAAGGACACATGAGTTTCGACGGGGGAACGGGGAGCGTGACGCGCAAGCTGGTGAAGCCGCGCACCGGCACCGTGGCAGTGCTGGACATCGGCACGAGCAAGGTCTGCTGCCTGATCGCGCGCGCCGGCCGCGCCCATCACGACGACATGAACGCGCCCGCGGCCCAGCCGCGTATCATCGGCGCGGGCCACCAGGTCAGCCGGGGCGTGCGCAACGGCATGATCGTGGACGTGGATGCCGCCGAGGACGCGATCCGCAAGGCCGTGCACATGGCCGAGCAGATTGCGCAGGAAACGATCTCGTCGGTGACCGTCAACCTCAGCGCCGGCGCACCCCGGTCCGAGATCCTGGGCGTCGACGTGGATATCGGCGGCCAGCAGATCGACGACGGCGACCTGCGCCGCATCTTCCAGCACACACAGGCCCTGCGGCAGGAAAACGGCGGGCCGGCGAACGGCGGTCCCAACGGCACGGACCGGGAACTGATTCACTCGATCCCCGTCGGCTTCGCCATCGACGGACAGCAGGGCATCGCCGATCCGCGCGGCATGTTCGGCGAGCGGCTGTCGGTCAACATGCACCTGGTCTCGGCGTCGACCAACGCCGTGCGCACGATCCGCGCCGCCGTACAGCGCTGCCATCTGGACATCGACGGCTTCGTCCTGTCGCCCTACGCGGCAGGACTCGCCACCCTGGTCGAGGATGAATCCGACCTCGGCGTCACCGTCGTCGACATGGGCGGCGGCACGACAGGACTCGCAATCTTCTACGACGGCGAGATGATCTTCGCCGACACGCTGCCGGTCGGCGGCAACCATGTGACGTCGGACGTGGCGCGCGGACTGTCGACGTCGCTCGCCCATGCCGAGCGGCTGAAGACGCTGCACGGCAACGCGATCGCCGCGGAATCCGACGAGCACGAGTTGATTGACGTGCCGCAGGTCGGCGACGACGAACACACGCCGCCGCAGCAGCTCCCGCGCTCGCTGCTCAACGGCATCATCCAGCCGCGCATGGAGGAGACGTTCGAACTCGTCCGCGCGCGGCTCGACGACAGCGGTTTCGCGCCCTTCGCGGGCCGGCGCGTCGTCCTGGCAGGCGGCGCGAGCCAGCTCCAGGGCGCGCGCGAACTCGCGGCGCGCATTCTCGACAAACAGGTACGCATGGGCCGGCCCCTGCGCGTCCGCGGTCTCGCGGAAGCCATCGCCGGACCCGCGTTCGCCACCGGTGCCGGTCTCATCGCCCACGCGATCGAGAATCCATCGTCCCTGACGATGGCGTCACCAGTGCCAACAGGGGAGCCGGGACGCCTTACCGGGCGGCTCGGTCAGTGGTTCCGTGAGCATTTCTAGACCCACGCATCCCCGACAACAGACCCTGAGTTTCGGCACGGCCCGGAACGGTGGGTCGCCGTTCCGGCCGCTTCTGGCCTCTCTCCCTCTCTCCCGATGCGAAAACTGGAGGAAACCATGACTCTCAACCTCTCTGCTCCCCCGCCCGAGTCCCAACTGAAACCGCGTATCGTCGTGGTCGGTGTCGGCGGCGCCGGCTCCAACGCGGTCAACAACATGATCGCGTCCAACCTTGAAGGCGTGGAGTTCGTTGTCGCGAACACCGACGCGCAGTCGCTGGCGATGAACGCGTCCGAGCGGCGCATCCAGCTCGGCGCGAACATCACCAACGGCCTGGGTGCGGGCGCGCGCCCGGATATCGGCCGGGCCGCTGCCGAGGAAGCGCTGGACGAGATCATCGATCATCTCCAGGGCAGCCACATGGCCTTCATCGCCGCCGGCATGGGCGGCGGCACGGGCACGGGCGCGGCCCCGGTCATCGCCCGCGCCGCGCGCGAGCAGGGCATCCTGACCGTCGGTGTCGTGACCAAGCCGTTCCAGTTCGAGGGCCGGCACCGTGCCACGCTCGCCGACGACGGCATCGAAGAGCTCCAGCACTTCGTCGACACGCTGATCGTGATCCCGAACCAGAACCTCTTCCGGATCTGCAACGAGAGCACGACCTTCGCCGACGCCTTCCGCATGGCGGACAACGTGCTGCACTCCGGCGTGCGCGGTGTGACGGACCTGATGATCATGCCGGGTCTCATCAACCTCGACTTCGCGGACATCCGCACGGTCATGAGCGAGATGGGCAAGGCCATGATGGGTACGGGCGAGGCGACCGGCGACGGCCGGGCGATCGAGTCCGCCGAATCCGCCATCGCCAACCCGCTGCTGGACGATGTGTCCATGCGCGGCGCACGCGGCGTCCTGATCAACATCACGGGCGGGCCGGACATGACCCTGTTCGAGGTGGACGAGGCCGCAAACCGCATCCGCGAGGAGGTCGACGCCGACGCCAACATCATCTTCGGCTCGACCTTCGACGAGAACCTCGAGGGCACCATGCGGGTCTCGATCGTCGCGACGGGCATCGATGCCAACGCCGACGCGCAGCCGCGCTCGCCGATGATCTCGCTGGTTCACGACGCCGACCAGTCCAAGGCCAAGAAGGTCGAGGACAAGGCCGAGGCGGACGCGGATGTCGCGCCCGAGGTGGTCGCCGAGGCACCGGCTGCCGAGGTCGAGGAAACCCCGGCTGCCGAGGAGAAGCAGGAAGAGGTGGCGCAGGCGGAACCCGCCAAGGCCGCGCCGGCCCAGGCCGACGCCGGCCTCACCTGGCCTTCGGATCCCGAGGTGAAGCCGGACCCGTCTGCTGCGGCATTCATTCCGCCGAAGCCGGCCGCGGCCGAGCGGACGCCAGCGAAAGCCGCACCGCGGCAGGCGGATGCATTCGCCGAAGCCGCCATCGCAAACGCCGGGGCGCAGGCCGACCGCAAGCGCGGGCGCAGCCTGTTCCAGAAGGTCACCGGCGCAGTGAACAGGGCCATCGTCGAAGACTCGGCGGA
>JAEPNS010000348.1 GCA_017643325.1 Alphaproteobacteria bacterium
GTGGCCCGCGCCCGCGATCTCGACCAGCTGCGCGGCCGGGATGTGGTCGGCGACCTCGCGCACGGCGGCGGGCGGCGTGAGCGCATCCTCGCTGCCCGCGATCACGAGCGTGGGGATGTCGAGCGCCTTGAGGCCGGCGGAATAGTCGAAGTCGCGCAACGCCGCCATCGCCGAGATCAGCGGCTCCTGCGGCTGCGCGGCGCGGGCGTCGAGGAAGTCGGAAAGGTAGTCCGGGTTCGCATCACGAAAGCTCTCGGAGAAGATGGATGTCGCCGCCACCTCCGCCGCGGCCCGTGCACCGGCCTTTCGCATGTTGTCCAGCCGCTCGGCCATGTTTGCGGACGTCTCCGGGTCTTCCTTGCAGGTGGTGCTGACCAGCACGAGCGCCTGCACGAGGTGCGGTGCGCGCACGGCGAGGGCCTGCGCGACCATGCCACCCTGCGACAGGCCCACGATGCAGCCCGGCAGCGCTCCGACGGCCTCAAGCGCGCCCATCCAGTCGTCGGCGAACTGCTCCATGCTGTAGGGGCCGTCGGGCTTGTCCGATTGACCATGTCCCCGGCTGTCGCCCGCGATGACCCGGTAACGGTCCGAGAATCGCTCGATTGCCGGAAGCCACATGCGGTGATCCCAGCCGAGACCGTGGATGAAGGTCAGCGGCGGTCCGCTGCCCGCCTCGACGAGGTTCAGGGCGATCCCGTTGGTCGCGACCGATCGCGACCGGACGGTTCCGGACAGGGTCGTGTCCTCGATCATCTTTCTCTCGGTTGCGTCTTGTCGGGCATTTCCGGGGGCCTCGGGCGCGGTCTATCCTGGGAAAAACAGCAAGTATCGTGCCACGGAGAGACACCGGAAATCGGCGGATCCGCGAGCGTGCGGCGTTCACGGTGAACGAATGATGAGCAATGCGTGCTCACGATTTCCGCTCCCGTCCGGCTCGAATTCCGGTCGCACCGCGCGAATGCACAATCGTCTCTGGTCTGCCGGAAAGGACCGTCAATTCAGGGATTTGCGTGGTTTCTGCCGGATGCGACCCGACTGCAGCCTGCGACATGACGCGCGCCCGGCCCGGCGAATCCCGGCCGGGCGGACCGCCGGATGACGCTTTTTTTGTTTTTATTCAGGGGGTTGGGGTCGCCTTTTCAGAGATTTGTCCTATGTTCTTATGGAGAAACAATCGGCCGACGGAACGCCGGTTCGGGGGGTGAGTTTCGAACGCAGTTCCTTTATAAGAGCCCCGTTCGGATCGCTGGCATCCGACCACCGACATATCGGCAATGTGCTGCTGGACGGCCGGAAACGGCTTCGCCCCGACGGCACGGTTGACCGAAAGGGTAGCAGAGGGGAAGGGCTCCGTACGCCAAGACGTGCCGGGGGCCGCAGAACGGAAAGTAAAGTGACGATGTCCAACGGAAACACAGAATTGCGTCGCCTGAACGGCCCCGAAGGCTCCGTTGCCGTGGAATCGCCGCTGCACGAGGGCGTGCGCGTGCGTGAGGGGCTCTACGATCCTGCGAACGAGCACGATGCCTGCGGCATCGGCATGATCTGTTCGATCCGCAACGAGCGCAGCCGGAAGATCGTCGAGGACGGACTGAACATCCTCTGCAACCTGGAGCACCGCGGCGCGGTCGGTGCCGATCCGAAGGCGGGTGACGGCGCGGGCATCCTGATCCAGCTGCCGCACGAATTCTTCCAGGCCGAGGCCGAGCGGCTCGGCTTCGAGCTCCCCGAGCCGGGCCATTACGGTGTCGGCCAGCTGTTTGTGCCGCGGGAAGCCGAACACCAGAAGGCGATCGAGGAAGCCTACGAGGCGGCGGTGCGCGGCGAGGGGATGGAAATCCTCGGCTGGCGCGATGTGCCGGTCGATTCCTCCGTGCTCGGCGAAAGCGTGAAGCCGACCGAACCGATGCACCGCCAGGTGTTCATCGCGCGCGCAGCCGACATGGCCGATGACGACGACTTCGAGCGCAAGCTCTACGTCGCTCGCAAGGTTGCGTCCAACCAGATCCGGTCCACCGTTCCCGAGGCGGCTGTCGGCTACTACCCGTCGTCCTGCTCCTCGCGCACAATCGTCTACAAGGGCCTCGTCCTGGCGGACGGGCTGGTCGAGTACTACAAGGACCTGCAGGACGAGCGCGTGGTATCGGCCGTGGCGCTGGTTCACCAGCGTTTCTCGACGAACACGTTCCCGGCATGGCCGCTTGCCCATCCGTACCGGATGATCTGCCACAACGGCGAGATCAACACGCTGCGCGGCAACAACAACTGGATGGCCGCCCGCCAGGCGACGATGTCCTCGCCGATTTTCGGTGACGACATGGAAAAGCTGTGGCCGATTTCCTACGAGGGCCAGTCGGACTCCGCGTGTTTTGACAACGCGCTGGAGTTGCTTTTCCAGGGCGGCTACTCGCTGCCACAGGCCATGATGATGATGATTCCCGAGGCCTGGGCCGGCAACCCGCTCATGGATGACACGCTGCGTGCCTATTACGAGTACAACGCGGCGCTGATGGAGCCGTGGGACGGTCCCGCCGCCATCGCCTTCACCGACGGCCGCATGGTCGGCGCGACACTCGACCGGAACGGCCTTCGTCCCGCGCGATATCTCGAGACCAAGGACGGGTACGTCCTCCTGGCGTCCGAGATGGGGGTGCTCGACATTCCCGAAGAGAACATCGCGCGCAAGTGGCGGCTGCAGCCGGGCAAGATGCTGCTGATCGACATGGAAGAGGGACGGATCATCTCCGACGAGGAGTTCAAGTCCGGCCTCGCCGACAGCCATCCCTACCAGGAGTGGCTCGCCAACACGCAGATCCGGGTCAAGGACCTGCCGGATGTGGGCCGCCCGCCCGCGCCGTCTTCGGTGCCGTTGCTCGACCGCCAGCAGGCGTTCGGCTACACGCAGGAAGATCTCAAGTTCCTGATGGCGCCGATGGCACACACCGGCCAGGAGGCGACGGGCGCGATGGGCACCGACACGCCGCTGTCCGCGCTGTCGTCCCGGTCCAAGCCGCTTGCGTCCTATTTCAAGCAGCTCTTCGCCCAGGTCACGAACCCGCCGATCGACCCGATCCGCGAGGAGATCGTGATGTCTCTGGTCTCGTTCATCGGGCCGCGCCCGAACCTGCTGGACCTTGAAGGCACGTCGGAACTCAAGCGGCTCGAGGTCCGCCAGCCGATCATTTCCAACGAGGGTCTGGAAAAGATCCGGGCCATCGGCGATATCGCCGACAACCAGTTCCGCACCCAGACGCTGGACATCACCTACACGGTCGAGCGCGGCGTGGAATACATGGAGCAGGCCGTCGACGACCTGTGCGCGCGTGCCGAGGAGGCCGTCGGGCAGGGCTACAACATCATCATCCTGTCTGACC
>JAEPNS010000349.1 GCA_017643325.1 Alphaproteobacteria bacterium
GTCGGCCGTTTCGACACCTTCGGCAACGACTTCGAGGCCGAACGAACTTCCGATCTCCGCCACTGCCTTGACGATCGGCGGCATCGCGCGCGGCGACGTGATCTCGGCGACGAACGACCGGTCGATCTTGAGCTTGTCGACCGGCAGGTCGCGGAGCACCTTCAGCGCCGTATAGCCGGTCCCGAAATCGTCGATGGACACGCGGACTCCCATTTCGCGCAGTCGCTTGAGCACCTGCTGGCCGCCCTCGAGGTTCGGGATCATCACGGATTCCGTGATTTCGAGCTCCAGCAGGTTCGGCGGAAGTCCCGTTTCGGCCAGCGAAAGCTGGATGCTGGAAAGCAGGTTCGGCATGGCAAGCTGGGCGGCGGACAGGTTGATCGCCACGGGCATCGGCCCCGGCCCCTCGGACGCCCAGCGTGCCGCGGTGCGGCAGGCCTCATGGAGGATCCATTCGCCCAGCGGGCCGATCAGGTTGGAGGTCTCCGCGATCTCGATAAACGAACCCGGATACCGCACACCGTCGGAATGATCCCAGCGCACGAGCGCCTCGAGCGACGCAAGCCGGCCGGTGCGCGCATCGACGATGGGCTGGTATTCCAGGAAGAACTCGTCGTTCGCGATCGCATGATGCAGGTCACTCTCCGTCCGCCGACGAGCCTTGGCGGCGAGATCCATCTCCGCATCGAACAGCACATAACGATTCCGGCCGTCTTCCTTGGCCCGGTAGAGCGCCATGTCGGCGTTCATCAGAAGCTGGTCGGCATTGCCCACGTCATCGGGATAGGTCGTGACACCGATGCTCACACCCACATGGACCGCATGCCCGCTCAGGTCGAACGGCTGGGCGATGGCGGACAGGATCTTCTCCGCGAGATGTCCCGCGCCGCTGGCATTCTTCAGATGCGTCGCCACGATCGCAAACTCGTCGCCCCCCATGCGCGCGATCACGTCGGTGCTGCGGCAGCACCTCACGAGGCGCTGGCCCACAGCACGCAGCAATGCATCGCCCGCCGCATGCCCAAGCGAATCATTGACGTGCTTGAACCGGTCAAGGTCGAGAAAGAGTACCGCCAGCATGCGCTCGGTCCGGTCCGCGACAGCAAGGGCAGCCGCAAGTTTTTCTGAAAATCCGGCGCGGTTGTAGAGCCCCGTAAGATCGTCGCGTTCGACCAGTGCTGCAAGGTGTCGCTCGTGGCGTTTCTGTTCGATGGCATACCGAAAGGTGCGGTCGAGCAGCTGGCTGTCGAAGCGCGACTTCTCGAGAAAATCCGAGGCGCCCGCACGCATCGCGGCCACGTCGATCTCGTGATTGGCCTGGCCGGTCAGGAGCACCGTCGGAAGTGTGGGATGGGATGCCGCCAACCGTGCGATCAGGTCGAGGCCCGACTCCGCACCGATCTTGTAGTCCACGATACAGATGTCGGGATCGACGCGGCCGACTGCCGAGAATCCTTCGGCGACGGAGCGGGCCCACGACACCTCGTATGCCGTATCCATGGCGTGCTCGAGCAGCGACTTGATCAGGTAGAAATCACCCTCGTTGTCATCGACCACGAGCACATGCACGTGAGCATCTCGCTCCGGACGGGAGTCCCGGACTTCGTTGTCGTTCAGAAGTGCCATGCGTGAACCTGAAAAGGGCTGCGTCTGGAATTTAGGAAACGGCCCTTGAAACTTCCTTAAGGCATCGATTCCCCGTGGGGAACGCTAACCGAACATCGCGAGATCATGCGTGTCCTCAGCCCGACACACACGATCGCCGGGAAGCACGAACGACACGGTCGTGCCGCCACCCAGCGTGCTCTGCATGCGCACAAACCCCCCGTGAAGTTCGATGAGGCGCTTGGTCAGCGCGAGGCCAAGCCCCGTGCCCTGCCCGTCCTGTTTGAGATAGGGCTCGCCAACCTGGGTGTAGGCCGTAAAGAGGCGCGGGATTTCAGCCGGATCAACCCCGATCCCGTTGTCCACGACATCCACCGCCACGGACCCGAGTGACGAAGGTCTGATCCGTATACCGATCAAACCACCCTCAGGTGTGAACTTGATGGCGTTCGACAGCAGGTTGACGACCACCTGCGTGATCTGCCGCTCCCCCGCCACGACGTCACATTGCGGAACGACTGACTGGATTTCGACAGTCTGGGATTTCGCCTCGGCCTGGGGCGCAACAAGGCGCACAGCATCACGAACGGCCTGCACGAGGTCGAACCTGTGATCGACAATCTCGTAACTGTCGGCCTCGGCCTTGGAGAGATCGAGAAGATCGTTGATCAGCGACAACAAATGACGTCCGGAATGGTGAATGTCGCCCGCGTACTCGCTATAGCGTTGCGTGCCGACAGGGCCGAACTGCTCGCTCTTGATGATCTCGGAAAAGCCGATGATCGAGTTCAGCGGTGTGCGCAGTTCGTGGCTCATGTTGGCCAGAAAGCGCGTCTTCATCTCGCTCGCCGCTTCCGCGGCCTGCTGCGCGACCTGCATGGCACGTTCGGCGCGCTTGCGTTCAGTGATGTCGCGCAGCGACGCGACAAGCGCAGGCTTGCCGTCCCACTCGGTGTCGACGATCCGGATTTCCGCCGTGAGAACTTCGCCCGATCGGTGGGAAAGTTCGATCTCGACCGGCTCGTGGGAATCGATTGGCAGGCCCAACGGATTTCCGATCATGTCACCTGCCGCCCTGTCAAACAGGTCTTCGGCGGCCGGATTCACGAAAAGTACCATTCCGCCCGGCTCGACAATGACGACGGCATCCGACAGGTCGCTGATCATCTTGACGAACTGCCGATTGGCAAGTTCGAGGTCCTGCAGGTTGGAGCGCAATGCACGGTTGATCGAATGCCGCTCGAGACTATGGGCAAGAGTCCTGTCGAGCGCGGTGGCCGTCACCAGACCCTTCTCCAGAAAATCCTGGGCGCCCATGCGGATCGCGTCGAGCGCGGTCTGCCGCGCATCCGCACCGGACAGCACGACGACCGGAAGGCCACGCGCATTCCCGAGCATCCTCTCGACGGTCTGCAAACCGAACGAATCCGGCAAATCGAGATCCGTGAACACGAGCGAGTATTCGTCGTGCTCGATTGCCTCCAGCGCATCGGCGACAGTCTGTACGGTCGTCGCCTCAACGCGGACTGAACGCGCGTCCTGCAGCAGGTGTTCGATCAGATAGGCGTCGCCGGGGTTATCCTCGACGATCAGGACACGAACGATGTCATCTGGGAGGGGCAATTCGACCATCCGGCAACAGGCAACGGGACTACATACAAAAGTAGCGCGGACTTGGTTACCAAGTCCTTAACCCCGCCCGTCTACACCCTCTCAAAATCAGTTGGCCGCGCCCGACAAGCCCAGGGTCCGATCACCGCGGG
>JAEPNS010000034.1 GCA_017643325.1 Alphaproteobacteria bacterium
CCTGCTGGCGCGGGACGCCGCGGGCCGCCCGATCGGGCTGGCGCATTTCCGCGACCTGCCGCGCCCGCTATCCGGTTCGAACGCGGGTTTTCTCGACGACCTGTTCGTCGCGGAAGAACATCGCGGCAGCGGTGCCGCCGATGCGCTGATCGAAGCCATCTCGACGCTCGGGCGGACGCGCGAGTGGGCATGGTTGCGCTGGTTCACGGCAGAGGACAACTACCGCGGGCGCGGCTTCTATGACCGTGTCGCACACGCCACACCCTGGAAGACCTATCAGGTCGACATGCAGGACTGATCCTTGGGATTTCTGCGCGGCCTCGTCGCCTTCCTCGCCACGCTCGTCGCGGCGGCCCTCGGGATCGCCGTGCTCGGCCTCGCGGCGGTCGTGCTCGTATTTGCGTACGACGCCCCCGTGACCGGCGGCGAAGCGAGTATCCCCTCGCTCGGCGAAGGCGTCACGGTCGTGCGCGACACACATGGCGTGCCGCACATCTTTGCCGGCACGCGCAACGACGCCTACCGCGCACTGGGCTTCGTGCACGCACAGGACCGGTTCTTCCAGATGGAGTTCGCCCGCCGTACAGCCGCCGGCAGACTGGCGGAAGTCGTCGGACCGCCGGGCCTGCGCGGCGACAGGTTCATGCGCACGCTCGGGGTTCACCGGCTCGCGGAAGCCACGATCGAGAACCTTTCGCCCGAGGCACGCGCGGCGGTCCAGGCGTACACCGACGGCGTCAACGCCTGGATAGACTGGCCGGAACGCAGGCGCCCCCCCGAGATGTTGGTGCTCGGCATCAAGCCCGAGCCGTGGCGACCCGCCGACAGCGCAGCCTGGGTCCGCCTCATGGCACTGCTATTGTCCGGCGACTGGCGCAGCGAACTGCTGCGCGCCCGGCTGGCCCACGACCTGACGCCCGACCAGCTTCGCGACCTCTGGCCCGACGAGCCCGAAGATGCTCCCACGACGGTGACTGCATTCAAGGGGCTGGCACCGCTATGGGGCGCGCTTGCCGATGCCGTCCCCGGCCTCTTCCTGGCCGCAAGCGCTTCGAACGAGTGGGTCGTCAGCGGAGACCGCAGCGCGTCGGGCAAGCCCCTGCTGGCGAATGACCCTCATCTCGGCCTCTCCGCACCGGGCATGTGGCATCTGGCCCGGATCGTGACACCGGACTTCGAGGCATCGGGCGGTGCGCTGCCAGGGCAGCCGTTTTTCATGGTCGGTCAGAACGGCCACATGTCGTGGGGCCTTACCACCACGCACGCGGATACGCAGGACCTCTTCATCGAGCGCATCGATCCGGAAAACCCGGATCGCTACCTCACGCCGGACGGGGCAAAGTCTTTCGAGACCCGGATCGAGGAGATTGCCGTGCGCTGGTCGGAGCCCGAGCGCATGACCGTACGTTCGACCCGGCATGGCCCCGTGATCTCGGACCTCTCGGAAGATGCAGCCAGGCTTGCGGGTGACGGGCATGTCGTCGCCCTCGCCTTTGCCGCTCTGCGCGACGACGACGGCACCGCGAACGCGGTCTACGGCATGAACAGCGCACGCACGCCCGAAGCTTTCCTCGACGCAGCACGGTCGTTCGATTCGCCCATGCAGAACATCGCCTACGCGCATACGGGCGGTGACTTCGGCGTCATTGTCGCGGGGCGGCTGCCGCTGCGCAAAGGCGCCGCCGGAAATCGTCCGGTTCCGGGATGGACCGGCGAACATGACTGGCGCGGATTCGTCCCCTTTGAGCAAATGCCGCAATCGCAAAACCCGCGGTCCGGCATGATCGTGAACGCGAACAACCGGGTCGCGCCGCGCAGCTATCCGCACCTGATCAGCAACGACTGGCCGCCCGGATTTCGCGCCGAGCGCATCGAGGAGATGCTGGCGCAGGCGGAACAGCACACGTCCGACACCTTCGAGGCAATCCAGACCGACGTGCGGTCCCTCGGTGCTCTGGCGCTGGTCGGCCCGATGCTGGATGTGCTCCCGGCAGACGCCCTCCATCGCAACGTCGCGGACCTTCTGGCGGACTGGGACGGGGAGATGGCGATGGACCGCCCCGAACCGCTTGTCTACGCCGCATGGGCATCTGCGCTTCGTGCGCGCCTGATCGACGATGAGCTCGGCGCGTTCGCGGACAACTACCGGGGCCTGCGTACCCGCGTGATCGTGAACATCCTGGCCCGGCGTCCGCAATGGTGCGACGACATCTCGACGGACGCAGCAGAAACATGCGCGGACACCGTATCGACCGCACTTGAGGATGCCGTCGATACGTTGCGCGCGGCGTACGGCGACGACCCCGAGGCGTGGCGCTGGGGTGACGCACACGCGGTGACGTTTGCGCATCCGCTGCTGCGCTTCGTGCGGCCCCTGGCCGGTCTTCTCAGCGACCCGCTCCCGAGTCCCGGCGGCGACCACACGGTGAACCGGGGCACCTACTTTTCGGCCGGCGGCGGCCTGTTTCCGCACGTCCATGGTGCGGGACTGCGCGCCGTGTTTGATATGTCGGAGCCTGGCGCAGCCCGCTACATGATCGCGCCCGGCCAGTCGGAACGCCTGTCGTCGCCGCATTACCGGGACCTCGCCATGCCATGGCGGGACGGGCGCTACATCGTGCTACAAGGCGAACTTGAGACCTTGCGCTCAAATGCCGGTTCGCTTCTTACGCTGACGCCATGACCGTAAACATCGAGGATATCGAGGCCGCCGCCGAGACCATCGCCGGAGATGTGGTCCATACCCCGACGGCGTCGTCCCCGGCGCTGTCGCAGCATCTCGGGACCGACCTGCGCCTGAAGCTGGAAAGTCTCCAGTTGACCGGCTCGTTCAAGGTGCGCGGCGCGAGGAACCGGCTGGGCGCGCTGGATCGCGCGCAGACCCCGGGCGTGATTGCGTGCTCGGCCGGAAATCATGCGCAGGGCGTAGCCTACTTCGCGGGGCGGATGGGCATTCCCGCGACCATCGTGATGCCGCGCGACACGCCGTTCGCCAAGGTCGAAAGCACCGAGCGCTATGGCGCGCAGGTCATCCTCGAAGGTGACGGCCTCGCGGAGGCGCAGGCGCACACCCGTGAGATCGCGTCGCGAGAGGGCCTGGAGTTCATCCACCCCTACAACGACGAGTTGATCATCGCGGGTCAGGGGACGGCCGGGCTGGAGATGATCGCCGATGCGCCGGACCTGGATGCGGTCCTGATCCCCATCGGCGGCGGTGGCCTGATCGGCGGCTGCGCTGTGGCGATCAAGGCTCGCAAGCCGGATGTGGAAGTCATCGGTGTCGAAGTCGAATCCTATGCCACGATGCGCGCCGCGCTCGGCGGGCCTGCGTCAAAGGGGACCGGCGCCACCTTGGCAGAGGGCATCGCGGTGAAGACCCCCGGGGACCTGACAATCCCGCTGGTCAGGGAATTTGTCGATGACATCATCGCGGTGGACGAAGCCGCTGTCGAAAACGCGGTCGAGCTGACGGCGGATACGGGCCGTCTTGTGGTCGAGGGTGCCGGCGCAACACCGCTCGCCGCCGTGATGGAAGACCCTGGGCGATTCGAGGGCCGCCGCGTCGGCCTGCTCGTGAGCGGCGGCAACATCGACATGCGCGTCCTGGCCTCGGTCCTGCTGCGCGGGCTGGTCCGTGGCGGACAGATGGTCCGCCTGCGGGTCCAGATCTCGGATTCCCCGGGCCAGCTTGCACGCGTCAGCAGCCTGATCGGCGACGCGGGCGGCAACATCGTCGAAATTGTCCACCAACGCATGTTCTATGACGTGCCTGTGAAGCAGACCGAGCTCGACGTGGTCGTGGAGACCCGGAACGGCGCGCATGCCGCGGAACTGGTGGATTGTCTGTCCGACGCCGGGCTGCCGACGCGCATGCTCAGTGACGTTACCGGAATTGCGTCCGCCTAAACGCCTTCTTAACCAGTCTCGGGCAATCTGAACCCTGCGGAATTCCCCCGTTCCAACAGGACCGGATTGTCATGCTCGTAATTATCGGATGGGTCGTCGTCCTCGTTTGCGTCCTCGGCGGCTATATGGCCATGGGCGGCAAGCTGGGCGTGCTCTATCAGCCGTTCGAACTTGTCATCATCGGCGGCGCCGGCGTCGGCGCGTACATCACCGCGAACCCGAAGCACGTCCTTAAGGCCACCGGCAAGGGTTTCAAGACCGCGCTGAAGGGTCCGGCAAACTCAAAGGACGACTATCTCGAACTCCTGTCGATGATGTACGCGACGTTCAAGCTCGCCAAGACAAAGGGCAACCTCGCCCTCGAGCCGCATATCGAGAATCCCGAGGATAGCGAGCTGTTCTCGAACTTCCCGTCCTTCGCGGACAATCATCACGCCGTGGAGTTCTTCTGCGACTACCTTCGTCTGGTAACGCTCGGCACCGAGAACGCCCACGAACTCGAGGCGCTGATGGACGAGGAACTGGACGTCCATCACCTGGAGGACGAGCAGACGGCCACGGCCATGCAGAACCTCGGCGACGGCTTCCCGGCACTCGGCATCGTCGCCGCCGTCCTCGGCATCATCAAGACGATGGGCTCGATCACCGAACCCCCGGAAATTCTCGGCAAGCTCATCGGCGGGGCGCTCGTCGGAACGTTCCTCGGCATCCTTCTTGCCTACGGTTTCGTCGGTCCCCTCGCCAGCGCGATCAAGATGGCGCAGGAAGCCAACAGCAAGTACCTGCTGTGTCTGAAAGCCGGCATCCTGGCGCATGTTCAGGGCAACGCCCCGGCCGTCTCCGTCGAGTTCGCCCGCAAGACGCTCCTGAGCTCCGTGCGGCCGACGTTTGCCGAGCTTGAGGAAGCGACCGAAAACGCCCCTGCGGCGTCCTAACGGGACGTCCGGGAAACGGCAGGCGCACAGATGGCCGACGGCGCAGTCAAGAACCAGCAGCCCATCATCATCAAGAAGGTGAAGGGGCACGGGCACGGCCATCATGGCGGTGCCTGGAAGGTCGCTTACGCCGACTTCGTCACCGCGATGATGGCCTTCTTCCTGCTGCTGTGGCTGCTCAACGCGACGACCGAGGAACAGCGCAAGGGCATCGCAGACTACTTTTCCCCCGAATCGCTTTCCTCCCCGAACAGCGGGGCCGGTGGAATTCTCGGTGGCAAGACCGTCGCGATCGACGGCTCGCAGGTCTCCGCAGGCGGCCCCAGCGAAGGCGGCATCAGCATCCCCCTGCCGCCTCAGGTGCCCGCCGAGGGTGAGGAAGGCGCGGACGGCGAAGACCTCGCGAGCGGCGACGGCGGTGAGACCGACCTCGCCGAAGACGGCACGTCTGATCTCACGGAGACAGGCACCTCGGAGTTCGCCGAAGACGGGACCTCCGAAAAGCCGGAGAACGGGATCATCGACGACGGCGATCTCGAAAACGCCATGGCTGCGCGCGAGCAGGAGCAGTTCGAGGCCGCGGCGGAAACGCTGCGCCAGGCAATCGAGAGCGTTCCGGAACTTGTTGCGCTTCAGGACAGCCTGCTGATCGAGCAGACGCCCGAGGGCCTGCGCATCCAGCTGGTCGACCAGAAGGGATACTCGATGTTCGCGCTCGGCAGCGCCCAGCCGAACCAGCAGACCCGAGAACTCGTCCAGCTCGTCACCCGTGCTGTCGAGCAACTCCCCCACAAGATCTCGATCAGCGGCTACACCGACTCGCGGCCTTACCGCTCACAGGATGGCTACACGAACTGGGAGCTGAGTTCGGACCGCGCCAACGCCGCGCGCCGGTTGCTGATCGAATCCGGACTCGGTGCCGATCGCATCGCCCTTGTGCAGGGACGCGCTGACACAGACCCGCTGCTGCCCGAAGAGCCGGAAAGCGAGCGGAACCGCCGGATCAGCATTGTCCTGCTGCGTGAGAACAGTGCACCGGTCGAGATCCAGGACACTCTCGCGCCCAGTGAACTCGGCGCGACGGAGCCGGACCCGGAACCCGCGCAGCGGACCGACGTCGAGGACGGAAACGCACCGGGATAGCCGCCGACCAACCGACCGGTTTTGCGCGCCCCGCAGCATCCCGCTAGACTTGGCCCCGTATTTCGCTCGCGTTCCCGGATGGCTCTATGACGACCCAGGCGCCGAAGCCGCCGCTGGTGTTTTACCGGACAGGCCCGATGCCCTGCCCCTACCTGGACGGGCGGATCGAGCGCAACCTGTTCACGGAACTGCACGGCGTGCAGGCGCCCGAGATGCACGACCAGCTGGCCAAGGCCGGCTTCCGGCGCTCCCACCACATCGTCTACCGACCCGCCTGCCCGGGCTGCAACGGCTGCGTACCGGTCCGCATCCCGGTTGCGGGTTTCCGGATGTCGCGCTCGCAGCGGCGCGTCTGGAACCGCAACGCCGACCTTGCCGTCACAACCGGTGAGGCGCTCGCGAGCGAGGAACAGTATGCGCTGTTCTCGCACTATCAGAATTCTCGACACGCCGGCGGGGAGATGGCGACAATGTCGTTCTCGGACTTCCGGGCCATGGTCGAGGATTCGGTCGTTCGCACCGAGCTCGTTTCGATGCGCGACACCGACGGCCGGCTCGTCGGCGCGTGCCTGACGGACCGCCTCTCAACGGGCTTCTCGGCCGTCTACAGCTACTTCGATCCCGACCAGGAAGGGCGCAGTCTCGGAACCTTCTGCGTGCTTTGGCTCCTGCAGCACGCCCGGGCCCGGAAGCTAGACCACGTCTATCTCGGTTACTGGATCGATGAGTGCGCCAAGATGGCCTACAAGAGCCGTTTCCGGCCCCTGGAATACCTCGGGGCGAACGGCTGGCAGCCGGGTCCGCTGCCGGAACACGGCCGCTCCCGATAACGCAAATGTCATACTTTTGTATGGCGCGCATTCCGTTGCGCGTCCTACGGGCGTGTCATAAGGTCTGCGCAACCTCTGCCGGGCCCGTATCTGCCGGGCAGAACAAACATTCTTTGGTTGCGTTTGCCGCTCCGGACAAACGCGCCGGGAACAACAATCAACATGCACCTCAGGGAGCAATCCATGGAACGACGTAAGTTTATGAAGGCTGCCGGTCTTGCCGGCGTCGCGGGGACCGCTGCCGCGGCCTCCTCTTTCCCGAAACCGGCGATCGCGCAGGACCGTATCGAGTTCGCGATGGTCACCACCTGGCCGCGCGACTTCCCGGGCCTGGGTACCGGCGCACAGCGTTTCGCCGCCCGCCTGGACGAGATGAGCGAAGGCCGCATCAAGGTCGAGTACTTCGCCGCCGGTGAGCGCGTCGGCGCGTTCGACTCCTTCGACGAAGTCGCCTCGGGCAACGCCCAGGGCTACCACGCCGCCGAGTACTACTGGAAAGGCAAGCACCCGGGCTGGGCCTACTTCACGGCCGTTCCGTTCGGGCTGACCTACACCGAGATGAACGCCTGGATCCGCTTCGGCGGCGGTCAGGAGCTCTGGGACGAGCTCGCGGCCGAGTTCGACCTCAAGGGTCTCATGTGCGGCAACACCGGCGTCCAGATGGGCGGCTGGTTCAACAAGGAAATCAACACCGCCGACGACCTCAAGGGTCTGAAGATGCGTATCCCGGGCCTCGGCGGCGACGTCATGGCCAAGCTGGGCGCCTCCCCGGTGTCGCTGCCGGGCGGCCAGATCTACGAAAACCTCGTCTCGGGCGCGATCGACGCCACCGAGTGGGTGGGACCGTGGAACGACCAGGTCATGAAGTTCTTCGAGGCGGCCAAGTTCTACTACTATCCGGGCATGCACGAGCCGGGCTCGATGCTGGCCGTTGGCCTGAACGCCTCCTTCTGGGGCGGTCTGTCCAAGTCCGACCAGCTCATGATCGAAGCCGCGGCCTCGATGGAGAACGACGTGATGATGTCCGAGTACAACGCTAAGAACGGCGCGGCGCTCGCGGAACTCATCAACAACCAGGGCGTGGAGCTGCGCCAGTTCTCCGACGAGATCTACGACAGCTTCGGCAAGGCCTCCGACGAGGTCTTCGCGGAAGTCGTCGCGCACAGCGATCTTGCCCGGCGCATCCATGAGAGCTTCCTGAAAGCTCGCGAAGAGGTGGGCGGCTGGACGAACATTTCGGACCAGGCCTACGTCCTTCAGCGCAACCGCGTCCTCGGCCTCTAGGCCCGGACCAGCATCACATGCGAAAGCGGAGCCGTTCGGCTCCGCTTTCCATGTGGAGCTGATGCATGCGTGACGGCGCCCGGCCGGTAGCCCGCTGCCAAGCTGCCCGGCGTCATGAAGAACACCTGGGGGAGTTCGCCAGACGATGACGGCCACGGCGCTCGACGACCTGCCTGCGGGCGAGAAATCCACGGCAGCGATGGCGCTGCGTGCAGCAGGCCTCGCGGTTATTGCCGTGATGGTCGCTTTCCTCCTCAACAACTACCTGACGTTCTGGCGTGACTGGCCTGGCCTCGGGAACCTGTTTTCTCAGCTCGGCTGGTTCGGCGCCGAGCCGTTGCGCCGGCCGCTCGAAGACGGCGCGGTCACGCTGGGCTGGATCCAGGTCCTGATCTACGTCGTTTTGCTGGCTGCGGTCCTCGCGTATGTCGCGTCGACCGCAAACCGGCTGGTCCGCTCGGACGCGCGTGTCCTGTCGGCGGCGGCCGCCTTTATTATCCGCGCAGCCTTCTGGTCGGTCCTGCTGATCGGACTTGTCGACACGGTGATCTCGTTCCTGCGCGTCGAGGGGCTCCTCGCCGCCGTCGTCGGTGAGGAAATGACCACCCAGCTCGGGCTTTCGCGCTTCCGCGGGGCGTATGTCCACTATCCGCTGATCGTCATCTCACTGGTGATCGCCTACTTCACGCGCACGCTCGGGTTCATATGGCTGGCGCTGCTGGTCGTGGTCGCCGAGCTCCAGATCGTGATCGCGCGTTTCATCTTCTCCTACGAGCAGGCGTTCATGGGCGACCTGGTGCGCTTCTGGTACGCCTCGCTCTTCCTGTTCGCCAGCGCCTACACGCTGACCGAAGAAGGCCACGTCCGTGTCGACGTCCTGTACGCCGGCTTCAACGAGCGCACGAAGGCGTGGGCCAACACCCTCGGCTCGGCATTCCTCGGCATTCCCCTGTGCTGGGTGATCCTCGCCATGGGAATGGGTGGCAAGGCGAGCGTGATCAACAGCCCGCTGCTGAGCTTCGAGGTCACGCAGAGCGGCTTCGGACTTTACGTCAAATACCTGATGGCCGGCTTCCTCGCCGTGTTCGCCGTCTCGATGATGCTCCAGTTCACCAGCTATTTCCTTTCGAGCGTCGCCAACCTGCGCGACGAACCCGGCAAGCCGGCACCGCCGGAAAATCCGGCGCCTTAACCGGGAGAGGCCGACGCCATGGAAGTCTTCTTCATAGCTCTCCTGATCCTGCTGATGGCCGGCGCGCTGGCCATGGGCTACCCGGTCGCCTTCGCCCTGCCCGGCTCGGCGATCCTCACCATTGCCATCGCGTCGCTTTTCGGCTGGCTGTTTGCCGGCGACGTCGACAGCTATTTCGCCCAGGACGGCCCGATCCAGTGGCTCACCGCGGGCGTTACGAATTTCAGGGGAATCTACTGGGAAGTCGAACGCGACACCCTGATCGCGATCCCGCTGTTCGTGTTCATGGGCATCATGCTGCAGCGCTCGAAGATCGCCGAGGACCTGCTGGTCACGATGGCGCAGCTCTTCGGGCCGGTCCCGGGCGGCCTCGGCATTTCGGTCGTGATCGTGGGCGCGCTGCTGGCCGCGACGACGGGCATTGTCGGCGCGACCGTGGTAGCCATGGGCCTGATCTCCCTGCCCGCGATGCTGCGCAACAACTATTCGCACCAGCTCGCGACCGGCACCATCGCGGCGTCCGGCACGCTCGGCCAGATCATCCCGCCTTCGATCGTGCTGATTATCCTGGCCGACCAGCTCTCGAGCGCGTCGGACCAGGCGAGCACCGCACGCAAGGCCGAGTACAAGGAAGCGACCGGCGAATTCAACATGCCGGGCGAGTTCGACATCACCTCGACCAGCGCCGGCGACATGTTCCTGGGCGCCTTCCTGCCGGGTCTTGTGCTGGTCGGCCTCTATGTCGCCTACATCCTCGTCTTTGCACTGATCCGCCCCAAGAGCGCCCCTGCCGTGCGTCGCGAGGGCGCGTTCGACGCCCAGTTCATGTTCCGGGTGTTCCTGGTCCTGATCCCGCCGTTGGCGCTGATCCTGGCCGTGCTCGGCTCGATCATCATGGGCATCGCGACGGTCAACCAGGCGGGCGCTATCGGCGCCGCCGGCGCGATCATCATGGCCGGCTACCGCCTGCTCGAGGGCAAGCGGGGCGCATTTATCCCCGCGATCATGGCCATCGCGGCCGTCGTCGTGATTTTCATCCTGCTCGGCTCCTTCGACCTGAACGTGAAGAGCATCGACGACGGCAACGACGTCCTGGGAATCACGCTTGCCGTGATCGCCGTGATCGTCTTCCTGGTCGCGGTCATATGGAGCGGCTGGCGTGTCCACAAGATCGACGACACCCTGCGCAGCGTGATGATCGAGACCGCCAAGACCACCTCCATGGTCTTCATCATCCTGCTGGGCGCGGCCATGCTGACCGCCGCCTTCCGGGCGTTCGGCGGCGAGGAGCTGGTGAAGGACTTCCTGGGAGGGCTGCCCGGCGGTTTCTGGACGCAGTTCGTCGTCGTCATGGCGGTGATCTTCGTGCTCGGCTTTTTCCTCGACTTCATCGAGATTGCCGTAGTGGTGGTGCCGATCGTCGCACCGATCCTGCTCGAAGACCCGTCTGCGAACATCACGGCCGTCTGGCTGGGCGTGATGATCGGCGTGAACATGCAGACGTCGTTCCTCACACCACCGTTCGGGTTCGCGCTTTTCTACTTACGAGGTGTCGCGCCACCGGTGGTGAAAACCACGTCCATGTACAAAGGCGTTATTGCCTTTATCTCGCTGCAGCTGCTCGGCCTTGTCATCGTCGGTTTCTTCCCGCCCCTGGTGAACTTCCTGCCAAACCAGTCGTTCCTGAGCGCGGAAACCGCGCCGCCGCCAAAGAACCCCAGACTCCAGGCGTGTATCGAGGAGAATGTCTTCGCCTTCTACGACGAGAACCGGCAGGACCTGATCACGGCCATCGAGCAGGGCAAGCGCATTGAAATCGGCTTCCTGCCAGAGAAGCGGGCGAACGAGATTTCCGGCAGCTTCGACAAGGCTCTCGCGACCTTCCAGGCGGTCGAGGACGTTCGTGAGGCCGAACAGGCCGTCAACGCGTTCGCGCCGCAATACCGTCCGATCCACCGCCAGGTCCGCAAGATCACCTTCGATCTTCGCGACCACGAGGAGGAAATCGAGGAACTGGAAGACGCGATCCGCAGCCTTCGCCGGGCCGAGAATTCGGCCGACGAGATCGCAGAGATCGAGGCCGAGATCGCCGAACTGGAGGCGGAGATGGAAGCGCTGACTGCTTCCAAGCCCGATGGCTGGGAAGATGCCCGCAAGCGCTACCGGGGGCTCGCATCGGCCGAGAAACGCGCGCGCCTCGCCTACCGCCGGACCGTCGATCAGGCCTACGAGCCCATCATGGAGATCCAGCAGATTCTGTCTCAGGCCGACGCGTTTGCCGAAGTCGAGGAGCAGATCGTGCAACTTCCGCAGGTCATCGAAACCGGCTCCAACGAGGATGCGATCGAGAGCATCCGGCAGGCTGAATCGGTCCTGTCCGCGCTCCCGGATACCAGCGCGATCCGGTCCGACCTGACCCAGGCACGCCGCGCGCTCACAGCCCGGACGCCCGACCCTGAGAAGGCGGTCGAGGATGCGCAGAAAGCGGTCGAGACGTATCAGACCGAACTCGCCTGGCGCACGCGCGCCGCCGCGGAGTTGAGCAGCGATCTGGCGGCCTACGACAACGCCATCGCGGAATCGATCGGGCTTCGCCAACAGGACCGGCTTCCGTCTCGCATGATCGGCGACATGGCGTCATGCCTCGCCGTCCATCGGGATATCTCGCTGAACTTCTAGCGGAAGACGTCCCCACCAATGAAAAACGGCCGCCCTGATGGGCGGCCGTCTTCGTGAAAGACGTGAGGACTTGCTAACGGTTTCGCACGAGGCGCCAGACCAGCGGCAGGACCGCCGCTGCCAGGGTGATCTTCACCACCGCGCCGATCACGAACGGCGTCAGACCTGCCGCAACCGCCTTTTCGAACCCGCCGACGATGGTCGAGAGCCAGGCCACGCCAAGCAGGAAGATGATCGACGTCCCAAGCAGGTTCGCGGCGAACGTCGCGCCGATGTTGCGGTCCCAACCGCGCTCGGCCAGCCAGCCGACGAGGAGCGCCGCGACAAGGAAGCCGACCAGGTAGCCGCCCGTCGGCCCGGCCATGTAGGCCAGTCCCGCGCCGCTCGCAAAGACCGGCAGCCCAACCGCGCCTTCCGCGAGGTAGAGCAGCAAGGTGGCGCCGGCGAGGCGCGTGCCGTAGGCCATCGCGATCACGAGTACGGCAAAAGTCTGCATCGTCATCGGAACCGGATACATCGGCACCTGGATCTTCGCCGAAATCGCCATCAGGGCACTTCCCGCGATGGCGAGCAGAGCAAGGCGAAGTGCGCCGCCGGCCTCGCGCGGCCACAGGGCGTTGATCAGGGTGGGTGCGGTTCCCGCGGATGCGAGCATGGCGTGTCTCCGGTCTCTCGGAAATTTGGGTCCAAAACTGTTATCAGCTTCGCCCCACGGTCACAACACGAGTGAAATCAGCTGAAACGCGGTGCCGAGGGGAATCCGCGCGGCACCTTCCGTCCCGCCTGGGCGCGCTTGCCGACCCACTCCTTGAGTTCGTCGGCCGTGAAGGTCCGGTGCCGGTCGCCGGTGCGCGTCGTCAGCCCCTCGTCCATGGCAAACGTCGCAACATCGGCCAGGCTGTCCCGGGTGTAGCTTTGCAGCTTCACGCCGCGCCCGCGAGACATCTCGGGCAGCTCCGACAGCGGGAAGATCAGCAGCTTGCGCTTCTTCCCGAGAACCGCGAACTGGTCTCCCTCGACCGGTGCACAGGCAGCGGCCTCGACATCGCCCTTCACGTTAAGGACCTGCTTTCCTGTCCGAGTCTGGGCCACGACCTCGTCCTCGGACACCACGAACCCCCGCCCGTCGGACGACGCCACCACAAGCTTTGCGCCGGGCTTGTGGACCCGAAGTGCGACGATGTCGGTGTCGTTGCTCATGTCGAACATGAGCCGCAGCGGCTCTCCATGGCCGCGCCCGCCGGGAAGCTTGTCCACGCCGACCGTGTAGAAGCGCCCGTTGGTCGCGAAGACCAGCAGCTTGTCCGTTGTCTCCGCCGGCAGGACGAAGCGGCCCTTGTCGCCTTCCTTGAACTTGAGGTCCTTCGGGTCGACGTTGTGGCCCTTGATCGCGCGGACCCAGCCCTTTTCGGAGCAAACAACCGTCACCGCCTCACGCTCGATCATCGCCTCGACCGGCACTGTAACCGGTTCCGGCGCGTCCCCGATCTCGGTGCGGCGGCGCCCGATCTCCGTCTTCGGCCCGAAGGTCTTCTTAAGTTCCGCCACCTCGCCCGCAAGGTGTTTCATGCGCCTGGCCTTGTCGCGCAAAAGGCCTTTCAGCGTCTTCTGCTCGCCCTCGAGCCCCTCGATCTCCTCTCGGATCGCGATCTCCTCCAGCTTTCGCAGCGAGCGCAGCCGCATGTTCAGGATCGCGTCGACCTGGGCGTCGTTGAGCTTCCAGCGCTTTTTCATCACCGCGCGTGGATCGTCCTCCTCGCGAATGATCGCGATGACCTCGTCGAGGTTGAGGAAGACGACCATGTAGCCCCGCAGGACGTTGAGACGCTCCTCGATCTTGCCCAGCCGGAAATTCGTCCGCCGCTTCAGGACCTCGTGACGATGGTCCAGCCAGGCCTGCAGCACCTCGCGCAGGGTCATGACACGCGGGACGTTGTCCGCGTCGAGCACGTTCATGTTCAGCGACACCCGGGATTCCATCTCGGTGTTGCGGAACAGGCTTTCCATCAGCATGTCCGGCGTGACGTTCCGGCTCTTGGGTTCCAGGACCAGCCGGATGTCCTCGGCGGACTCGTCGCGGATGTCGCCAAGCAGCGGGAGCTTGCGGTTGTGCATCAGCTCCGCAATGCGCTCGACCAGCCGCGCCTTCTGCACCTGGTACGGAATCTCGGTGACCACGACCTGGTACTGGCCCCGGCCCAGGTCCTCCGTTTCCCAGCGCGCACGCACCCGGAAGCTGCCCCGGCCGGTCGTGTAGGCTTCCGTGACCGTCGCCCGCTCTTCGACCAGCACGCCGCCTGTCGGGAAATCCGGTCCCGGCATGAAGTCGACCAGCTTCGCGATGGTCGCATTGGGAGTCTTGATCAGGTGCGCGAGCGCGTCGCAAATCTCGCCGACGTTGTGCGGGGGAATGCTTGTCGCCATGCCGACGGCGATCCCCGTCGCGCCATTGGCCAACAGGTTGGGGAAATTGGCCGGCAGGACCACCGGCTCCCTGCCTTCGCCGTCGTAGGTCTCGCGGAAATCGACCGCGTCCTCGTCGATGCCGTCGAGAAGTGCCTGCGCCACCTCGGTCATCCGCGCTTCGGTGTAGCGCATGGCCGCGGCGTTATCGCCGTCGACGTTGCCGAAGTTGCCCTGCCCGTCGACCAGCGGATATCGGACGGCAAACTCCTGTGCCAGGCGGACAAGTGCGTCGTAGATCGCCTGGTCGCCATGGGGGTGGTACTTACCCATGACGTCGCCCACCACACGGGCGCATTTTTTGTAGCCCTGGTCGGGATCGAGGCGGAGCTGGCGCATCGCGTGCAGCAGGCGCCGGTGCACCGGCTTCAGGCCGTCGCGCACATCGGGCAGCGAGCGCGCCATGATGGTGGACATGGCATAGCTGAGATAGCGCGAACTCAGCGCATCCTTGAAGGCTTCCTGGCGCACACCGCCGCCGACGACCGTCATGTCAGATACTCCGTTGAGCTGGCACCCGTTTTAGGAAATCGTGCTGATTCACCTCAACAATCGGATGCCGCCGGGTTATCCACCGATGCGCGCCCGATCATGGCGTCGAGCCGCTCGCGTGCCGCCGGAAGCGGCCGGTCGAGCGGGTCGAAGGCGTGCCGGGCGAGGAAAAAGCCGGTCAGCCGCAGGCCGTCGGCGAAATCCGTCGCATCGGCGCCGCCGCCGCGCCCGTCGGGCCGCAGGAACCCGGGCAGCGCGAGCATGCGTTCCTTGTAGGGCGCACCTGCCGCGCGCGAAACGGCGCGCCCGGAGCGCGGGCTCACATAAACGAGGTTCTCCACGTCCCCGGTCGCCGCACAGGTGGACAGGTCGAGCCCGAAACCCAGTTCGCGCAGCAAACCCAGTTCCCAGTGAATGTAGACCGCCGGCCAGATGTCCGGTTCCCCGGCCGACAGCGCATCCAGCAGAGTCCCCGTGGCCTCGAACAGCCCGGGGTGCGGCTCACGCTCGGGCACGACCGTTTCGGCGATGGCACAGGCCGCCGACAGCGCCGCAAGCCGGGCCGGATCGTCCATGAATTCCGCGGCATGGTGCCGGGTCGCCTCGATCGTGTAGCGCCCGAGATGTTCGGTCAGCCGTGCGCGCCAGACCGCGTCGACGCGGTTGCCGGGTTCCACGGTCCCGCGCTTCGAGCGCGAGGCCCCGCCATGCACGAGACCGGCGTGGCGCCCGTGCGCGCGGGTCAGCAGCTGCACCACAGCCGCCCCTTCCCCGTGGGGCCGTGCTGCGAGCACGATTCCCTCGTCACGCCAGTCCATGGAAG
>JAEPNS010000350.1:0-305 GCA_017643325.1 Alphaproteobacteria bacterium
GGTTCGAGATCATCTCCAGCTTCACGTCGACGCTGTGCTCGGCCTGGCGGAGAAGCTTCGCAAGGTCGTCCGGTGACGTTCGCGCGTGCACGAACACGTCGACGCCGACCAGTTCCTTGACCGCGACCGGCTGCGGTTTCGGCGGCACGATCTCGATGGCGCCGCCGCGCCCGTCCGGGTTTGCCTGCGGGAGCTTCTCGGGCACCTGCCCCAGCCGCGCGATCACCGCGTCCGCGAAGGCCTGGGTGCCGACCTTCTCGGTCGACATTTCGTCGTCATGGATGTCCGGCGTGTGGATGCCGTCC
>JAEPNS010000350.1:315-3362 GCA_017643325.1 Alphaproteobacteria bacterium
TGCTCCAGCATCATCACGCCGGCGAGCAGCAGGCCCGACGGGTTGGCGATGTCCTTGCCCGCGATATCGGGGGCCGAGCCGTGGATCGCCTCGAACATCGCGACATGCTGTCCGATGTTGGCCGACGGGCCGAGCCCGACCGAGCCCGAGATCTGGCTGGTGATGTCGCTGACGATGTCGCCGTAGAGGTTCGACGTGACGATGACATCGAAGACCTCCGGCCGGTCCGCCAGCATGGCTGCGCCGATATCGATGATCCAGTGGTCTGTCTCGATCTCCGGATACTCCGCGGCGATCTCGTCGAAGACCTTGTGGAACAGGCCGTCGGTGAGCTTCATGATGTTGTCCTTGCTGAAGCAGGACACCTTCTTGCGCCCGTTCACGCGCGCATACTCGAACGCGTAACGCACGATCTTCTCGCAGCCGGGGCGCGAGACCAGCTTCAGGCACTGGTAGACGTCGTCCGTCTGGCGATGCTCGATCCCGGCGTAGAGGTCTTCCTCGTTCTCGCGCACGACCACGACGTTCATGTCCGGGTGCAGCGTCTCGATGACCGGGGCATAGGCGACGCACGGCCGCACATTGGCGAACAGGCCGAGCGACTTGCGCAGCGTCACGTTGAGGCTCTTGTAGCCCCCGCCCTGGGGCGTCGTGATCGGCGCCTTGTAGATCAGGCCCGCCTCACGGATCTTGTCCCAGGTGTCCGCGCCGATGCCCGACGTGTTGCCGGACAGGTAGACGCTCTCGCCGACCTCGATCGGAACGACGTCCATCCGCGCGCCTGCGGCCTCGAGAACGCGCAGGCTTGCCTCCATGATTTCCGGACCGATGCCGTCGCCATGGGCGACCGCCACCATCTTGCGCGCCGGTTCCGCGTCGTTCTCCGGGTCGGACTTCGCGAGGTTCGACCGGCTGGGCTGGACGTTCATAGCAAATGCTCCTGTTGTGCGGTTCGGCACTTATATGCGGTCTGCCAACTGATTTTTGAAATTGATAGTGTTCTTCTCAGTTATTGATTTATACAATCTTAAGATGGCGCTCGACACGAACATCCATCCGGACCTCCTGCGCACCCTCGTGGCGGTGGTCGAATGCGGCGGGTTTTCCCAGGCCGGGGAACGGCTCATGAAGGGGCAGTCCGCCGTCTCGCTCCAGATCAAACGCCTGGAAAGCCAGCTCGGCGTGACGCTCCTGGACCGGAGTCCACGCCACGTCTCGCTGACGAGCGAGGGCGAGATGATCCTCGACCAGGCCCGCCGCATTCTTGCTCTTAACGACGAACTGCTGGCGAAGGTTCGCGAACCCGAGATGTCGGGCATCGTGCGCTTCGGCGCGCCGGAGGATTTTGCGACCAGCCACCTGCCCGGCGTGCTGGCGCAGTTCACCCGCGCGCACCCCAAGGTCGCGCTGGAAGTGACCTGCGAACTCACCCTGCAGCTGATGGACCGGTTCAGCGCCGGCAACCTCGACCTGGCGCTGGTCAAGCGCGAACCCGCCGACCGGTCGCCGGGCCTGCGCGTGTGGCGCGAACCGCTCGTCTGGCTCGGCGCGGACCGGGATGCGCCGGGCGATACCGGCGGCGGGGACACGATCCCGCTGGTGGTCTCGCCGCGGCCCTGCGTCTACCGCAAGCGGATGACCGATACCCTCGACGCGGCCGGGCGGCCGTGGCGCATCACCTACACCTGCGGATCGCTGGCGGGCCAGCTCGCGGCCGTGCGCGCGCGCCTCGGTGTTACCGTGCTGCCGAAGGAAATGGCCCCGACCGACCTCACCATCCTCAACAGCGAGACGCTGGGTCTCCCGGCGCTGGACGACACCGAGATGGCGCTGATCGAGGCGCCGCACCTGCCGCCCGCGGCCGAGCGCCTGCGCGACCACATCGTGCGCCAGCTCGAACACGGCGCCTGACCGGATTATCCCCGGTTCTCCACTGGTTTTTTGCGCGCCCCGCCGCCATGTTAGGGCACGTCGCGCGGTGCCGATGATCCGGCGCCGGGACGGGTTCGTAGGGCGAGTATGCAGAAGAAAATCGTTGTCCGTGGCGCGCGCGAGCACAACCTGCGCGACGTCGATGTGTCGATGCCGCGGGATTCGCTCGTGGTCATCACCGGCCTGTCGGGTTCCGGCAAGTCCTCGCTCGCCTTCGACACGATCTACGCCGAGGGCCAGCGGCGCTACGTCGAAAGCCTGTCGGCCTATGCGCGTCAGTTCCTGGAGCTGATGCAGAAGCCGGACGTGGACTCGATCGAGGGTCTGTCGCCGGCGATCTCCATCGAGCAGAAGACCACGAGCCGCAACCCGCGCTCGACCGTCGGCACGGTCACCGAGATCTACGACTACCTGCGCCTGCTGTTCGCGCGGGTCGGCATCCCCTACTCGCCCGAGACCGGCCTGCCCATCGAGGCCCAGTCGGTCAGCCAGATGGTCGACCGCACGCTGGAGATGGACGAGGGCACGCGCCTCTACCTGCTCGCGCCCATCGTGCGCGGGCGCAAGGGCGAGTACCGAAAGGAACTGGCCGCCCTGCAGAAACGCGGCTTCCAGCGGGTGAAGATCGACGGCGAGATGTACGAGATCGCCGACGCCCCGGCGCTGGACAAGAACTACAAGCACGACATCGCCGTGGTCGTGGACCGGATCGTGGTGCGCGACGGCATCCAGACGCGGCTGGCGGATTCGATCGAGACCGCGCTGGAACTGGCGGACGGCCTCGCCTTCGCGGAGAACGCCGACACCGGCGAGCAGACGATCTTCTCGGCCAAGTTCGCCTGCCCCGTCTCGGGCTTCACCATCGAGGAGATCGAGCCGCGGCTGTTCTCCTTCAACAACCCGTTCGGCGCGTGTCCGGCCTGCGACGGGCTGGGCACGAAGGTCGTGGTCGATCCGGACCTCGTGGTCCCGGACCCGACCAAGAGCCTGCGCGATGGCGCGATCGCGCCCTGGTCGAACTCGTCGAGCCCCTACTACGCGCAGACGCTGGACGCCATCGCGCGCCACCACAAGGTCTCGACGGCGGACGCCTGGTCGGAACTGCCCGAGAAGGT
>JAEPNS010000351.1 GCA_017643325.1 Alphaproteobacteria bacterium
TCGCCACCGACATTGTCGTAGTAAACGTCGATCCCGTCGGGGCAGGCGTCGCGGATTGCCGCATCGAGGTCGTCGGTGGCCTTGTAGTCGATGGCGGCGTCGTAGCCGAATTCGTCGGTGCAGATCGCCGTTTTCTCCGGCCCGCCTGCGATTCCGACCGTCCGGCAGCCCCTGATCTTCGCGATCTGTCCGACGGCGCTGCCGACGGCACCCGCCGCCGTGGACACGAGTACGGTATCGCCGGCCTTGGGTTCTCCGACCGCGAGGAGCCCGAAATAGGCCGTGAATCCGTTGATCCCGAGCACGCCGAGCGCTGTCGAGATCGGCGCGGTCTCCGGATCGACCTTCCGGAAGGTCAGCGCATCGGGGTCCGCGACAGCGTATTCGGCCCAACCGGTGTTCGCCGCGACGACCTCGCCTTCGGCGACGTCGGGATGGTTCGATTCCACCACCACACCGACGCTGAAGGAGTTCATCGTCGCTCCGGTTTCCACGCTCGCATAGTTTCGTGCGGTGCTGATCCAGCCCTTCATGCCCGGATCGGCCGAGACGTAAATATTGTTGATCAGGACCTCGCCGTCACCGGGTGAGGGCGCGTCGTCCTCCACGAGTTCGAACAACTCCGGCGTCGGGAGGCCGGTCGCGCGTTCGTGCAGAACGACCCGGCGGTTCTTGTGTTGGGACATGGGATGGCTCCGGTTCGGCAGGGCGTCGCGTCACATTCGCGCCGCGTTGCGGGAGGGGTATATTGGCGTGCGCAGCGCGATGGGGGCAATCGCCGCACCGATCGCAACGCTTGCCCAGGGAGTGCGTCGTTCATGAGATCATCCATGCCCGGTCCGCTGTCCCGGCGCGCCACCGGCATCGACCGCAGCCTCGGCCTCGTCCTGCTGGCCTCGCTTGCGGGCCTTGTGGCCGGACTGCTGCTTCCGGCGATCACCGTGCGCTCGATGTTTATCGGCCGCGACTTCTCGTTGCTGGAAAGCGTGTTCTCGTTTCTCCAGTCCGGAGACTGGTTCCTTTTCCTCGTGACGTTCCTGTTCTCGGTGGTGTTTCCCGTGCTGAAGATCGTCGCGGGTCTGGTCCTCTGGTTCGTCGTCGATGCCACTGACGCCTACGCGCGCCCGGTTCTCGGCTGGCTGGCCACGCTGTCCAAGTGGTCGATGCTCGATGTTTTCATCATCGCGCTGGTGGTCCTGGTGGCGGACGGGCGCTTGCTGTCGAGCGCCGATATTCAGATCGGGGCAATCGTCTTTTCGGTTGCAGTGCTGGTGTCGACCTGGGCGACCCGCCGCCTGAGCGCGCTGGCGGGAAACTAGCGCGCGGGTTGTGACGGCTGTCCGCCGGCGCCTGGCGGCGGTGCCGACTGGCGGGGCGCGACGGTCACGGAAACCGTGCTGCCGCCCAGGGTCCGGTCCTCGATCTGCACCGTGGCAGCGCGTTCGCCGCGGGTGAAGGACAGGACGCTGACATCCGCCTGCACGCTCATGATCGGCTCCCACCCGAAACTTGCCATCTCGCCCTGATAGAGCGCGAACACCTTGGTCGGCGACTGACCGACATTGAGGATCACGCGCCCGGTCCAGCGGTCGAGGTCGCCGAGTATCAGGGATCGTTCGACATCGAGAGTCGCGTTCCGGGGGATGGGGATATCGGTGAGGAGGGCGAAATCCTTCTCGACCTGGCTCGGACCCGCCGTCGTGGTCGGGGCGAGCCTGGCACCCTGCGAACAGGCCGCGAGGGCGAGCGCGCTCGCGAGGAGGACTGCGAATTTGACGTTGCCAGCCATGCGAACCGCGTATCAGGCATTCCAGAGTCGTCGCAATTTCCGACGACGGCCGGACGCGACAGCGCATGACACCGACGAAGTGGATGTCCTACACTTTCCCGGTCGGAAACGAACGGCGGGGACCCCATGCGTTACCAGCGACCGAGTGATATCGCGACCTTCAAGGCGTCAGGACCGGAGCGCCTGGAAAGACTGGCGCGGTTTCTCGACGATTTGCCGTCCGGAATGCTGACGTTCACCCGCTGGTACGGCCATGGCAGGGGTTGCGCCGTGGGGCTGGCGGCACACCGTTGCGTGTGGATGCAGGCGCAGGGTCTGCAGCTGGAAAACTCCGACGGTTCGCGCGTCAGCCATCCGGCGTTCGGCGGGCAGACCGACTGGCCCGCCGTGGCCTCGTTCTTTGAACTTTCGCCCGAGGGCGCGATGGACCTGTTCTCGGCGCGCGGCTATGGCGGCGACCTGCGTCCCGACCCCCGGACCGTCGCGGCACGCATCCGCAGTCGGCTGGCCGCCATGGCGGCGGTCACCGCCTGAGCGCGGCCTAGCCGCTGAAGGCGTCGAACGCCGCCAGCGCGTCGGCGCCGTATACCGTCGCCGGGCCGCCCCCCATCTCGATAGCCACGGCAATCGTGTCGGCGACTTCCTCGCGCAATGCGCCGTGCGCTTGTGCCTGTTTCGTGTGATAGACGACACAACCCTCGCAACGCTGGACGATGGCGATCGCCAGCGCCATCAGCTCGGTGGTTTTTGCGTCGAGAGCCTCGGGCGACTGCGCGGCCTGCATCACCGCGCGGTGCCCGCGCATCGCATCCGGTGCGGCGCGAAACAGTTCGGCGGCGCGCTTGTCCTGCGCGTCCGAGATTGCCTGATAGTCCTTGCTCATGGTCGGATGCTCCTGTCTGGTGCGCGGGTCTGCTCCGCGTCTGGATCGCAGGTGCATTCTGGAACGCCGGGTCCACTGCGTGAACCGGCGAACGCCAGACTTTTCAGCTTCGGGGGAAGTGTTCGACGAACATCAGCAGTTTGTCGGGAGTCTCGCCGTCATCCGCCAGCGGCAGGATGATGTCCTCGGCGGTGACGAACTGCGCGTGCGGTCCGACGTAGGATGTCTTGCTGCGGAGCGGGGTTCCGGTGCTGCTGACTTCCACGCAATTGGTGAAGATCTTGCTGGGAGGCGTCATGTGTCCGATCTCGGTGAACCACGAACCCGTCCAGTCCTTGTTCAGGTGATAGACAACATTCGTCCCGATGAGCCGGAACCTGAAATTCCAGGGATCGCGCACGACGTCCAGCAGAACGACCTGTGGGAGCAGGTCGGGGATATCGAGGGGTTCGATGTCGGCCCGGCTCGGCAGCCGGTCGTTCTGCATTTTCGACGTCCAGTATTCGTGACCGAGTTCAAGGACACGGCCACGGACGACCTCCGACACATCCGGTCGCCAGGAACCCCGGACGCGCAGTACACCTGTCGGTGGTGTCATCGAGCATTCTCCCCCCGTCGCGCACCGCTTTGCTCGCCAGCGGCACACGATGCTACCACATCGAACTCGATGGATTAGTTCGATTGGTGCAC
>JAEPNS010000352.1:0-3072 GCA_017643325.1 Alphaproteobacteria bacterium
CGATGCTGTGGAATCGCAGCGCGAAAAGGTGGATCAACGCGTCGTCAGCCTCGACATGTGTCTGTGCCTGTTTCGCGCTCTCCCCGTGCGACAGACTGAGCATCGCGAATTCGCCGCCCGGCCCATGGACCGGCACGATCAGCCCGTCCCGCAATCCCGCTTCGGCCGCATTGCTCATGATCCGGTCCTGGCGGTTCGTGAGGTCGTGACGCCGGATGATGTTGGTCCAGCGCTCGGGCAGAAGGTTGTACAGCGCAAACAGCATCACCGGATCGTGGTCGTAATACTGCTCGCGCGAGTATTCGCTCTGCCAGTCCTCCGGCAGATTCGTGATCCGGAAAGGCCGTTCGCGCGGATCGAAGTTTGTGACCCGCCGGCCGGCGACAACCTTGCCGGACACGTAGGTGAAGTGCCTGTAGCCGACGGATTCGCAGAACTCCTCGAGGGCACGGCGCAGCTCCGGCTCCTTGGCCGAGACGGCGAGCTGCGGCTTTGTCCGGTCCATATTCAAGAGGCGTCTCCGCGCACCCACCGATGGGATATTCAACCTTGGCGGGCTGAATACCATGTTACTTGCAACATTCAGTAGCCGCAACGCACCGTGATTGTTTCAGGAACTCGCGTTTGGGCGGATTTCAGATCAATCCCGATGCCCGCAGGCTCTTGTGGTCCGTACGTGTGACGATGACATGGTCGTGCAGAGTTACGCCGAGCGGTTTTCCGGCAGCCTCGACCGCGCGGGTGATATCGATGTCGGCGCCGCTCGGGGTCGGGTCACCTGACGGGTGGTTATGGACCATCACAATTGCGCTGGCATGGAGCTCGAGCGCGCGCTTCATCACCTCGCGTGGATAGACCGAGGTCTGGTTGACGGTCCCGGAGCTCTGCTCTTCGGCGGCGAGCAAGCCGTTCTGGTGATCCAGGAAAAGCACGTGGAAACTCTCGCGCGGGAGGTGGCCAAGCTCGGCACGACAATACTCGATGACCTTGTCCCACGACCCCAGAACCGGTCGCTCGCGCAAGTCCTCCCGCGCAAGACGCCGGCCTGCCTGGTTGACCGCTTTCAGGAGCACGGCGACCGCAGGACCACTGTCGTCGATGTTGGCGATGTCGTCCGCGTCGGCCGCCAACACGGCGGCGAGACTGCCGAAGCGGTCAATCAGGCGCTTGGCGAGCGGTTTGGTGTCCTTGCGCGGCACCGCGTGGAACAGCAGCAATTCGAGAAGCTCGTAGTCCGGCATTGATGCGCCGTAGTCGGCGGAAAACCGCTCGCGCAGCCTGCTACGGTGCCCCTTGCGATGATCGTCCGGCATGCGCCGCCCGCGGCCGTCAGTCGTAGGGCGGGCGGTCCCAGCCCCTTGGAGAGTGGGTGAACACCTCATAGCCGTCAGCCGTCACGCCGATCGAGTGCTCGAACTGGGCCGACAGGGACCGATCCTTGGTCACTGCGGTCCACCCGTCGCCGAGAATCTTCACGTCGAAGCGCCCGGCGTTCACCATCGGCTCGATGGTGAAGAACATGCCTTCCTGCAGGGTCGGGCCGCTGCCCGGTGTGCCGTAGTGCAGGACCGACGGAGCGTCGTGGAACACCTGGCCGAGCCCGTGGCCGCAGAAGTCGCGCACGACAGAAAAGCGCTCGCCCTCGACGTAGGTCTGGATGGCATGGCCAATATCGCCCACGGTCGCGCCCGGACGGACAACCTCGATGCCCTTCCAGAGGGCGTGGAAGGTGGTCTCGACGAGCCGCTCGGCGAGGCGCTTGACGTTGCCGACGTTGAACATCCTGCTCGTGTCGCCGTGCCAGCCGTCGAGTATGACAGTCACGTCAATATTGACGATATCGCCGTCGCCCAGCCGCTTGTCTCCGGGAATGCCGTGGCACACGACGTGGTTGACCGATGTGCAGATCGATTTCGGATAGCCGCGGTAGCCCAGCGGCGCCGGCGTTGCGCCGTGGTCGAGAATGAACTCGTGACAGGCGCGGTCCAGTTCCTCGGTGGTCACGCCGGGAACGACCAGCGGCGTAACGTGATCGAGGGTTTCCGCGGCCAGCTTGCCCGCCCGGCGCATGCTGTCAAAGCCGGCCGCGTCGTGGATGCGAATCCGGCGCGCTTCGGGATCGAGTGGCACGGTCTCGGTCTGGTTCATCGGTCCAAGGTGTCCGCTATTCGCGTCCGTTGTCAGTTTTCGAGAAACGCATCGTCGAACGGCAGCGGTCCGGCGATCTCGATGGATTCGCGCGCAACGTCGCATGCATAGCAGATTGCCTCAACCCCCTGACGCCGGGCGTCGGCGAACGCATGCGCGTAGGCGGGGTCAATGTCGGCGGCGAGCGCAAACCGGTCGCAATCGCCACGCTGGACCACATAGAGCATGACGGCGCGTCCGCCGTCTGCGACCACGTTCGCCAGCTCGCGCAGGTGTTTCGCGCCCCGTGCCGTCACGCTGTCGGGAAACTCCGCGGCCCCGGTTGCCGGCCCGTCGGGACGCTTAAGGTGCACGTTCTTGATCTCGACGTAACATGGAGGCTTGCCGGGATGCTCCAGCAGCAAGTCGATACGGGAGTTTTCACCGTATTTGACCTCCCGGCGGACATTCTCGTACCCCTCGAGTTCCGCGATCCGGCCGGCTGCGAGGGCCTCTGCGGCGAGTCCGTTCGGGTGGCCCGTGTTGATGCCCACCAGATGGTCGCCGACGCGTGTCAGCTCCCAGGTAAACTTGAGCTTGCGGTTTGGGTTGCGGGCGGGCGACACCCATACCTCGCTGCCGGGTTCCGCGAGTCCGAGCATTGCACCAGGGTTCGGGCAGTGGGCGTGAATGACGCCTTCGCCGGGAATCTCGATATCTGACAGGAAGCGCTTGTAGCGGCGCAGCAGGCGACCGCGAATCAGGGGGTCGGGAAAGTCCATGGCGGTGCGAACCTAGGGCAGGGACCCTGCGTAAACAATTGCCCGATGCCTTCCAGGGCGTGTTTTGACTGGCCTGTCCGCCCGTGATACTGCCTTTCCCGTCGTTCGGAGAACCCTGCGCATGGCACTTAAACCGTTCCTGCCCCTGATGTTCGTCACGGTC
>JAEPNS010000352.1:3082-3358 GCA_017643325.1 Alphaproteobacteria bacterium
GGCCGCCTGCAGCAGTGCGGGCGGCGGGAACTGGGTCAAGTCGGGCGTGGACGAGGATCAGCTGCGTGCGGACCAGCTTTCCTGCCGCCGTTCGGCCGAGCGCGCGACGGCGCGAAACGAGGACGTCACTCGCGATATCCGCTCGTCGATCCGTGGGGGCCGCGATGACACCCGGGCCTTCGTCGAGGATACGCGCGACCTGCAGTCGGCAAAGGCCTACAGTCGGCTCTATGCACAGTGCATGCGCGGACTCGGCTACACACGCGCCAAATCCTG
>JAEPNS010000353.1 GCA_017643325.1 Alphaproteobacteria bacterium
GGAGCATCGCTACTTCGCCGGGGCGGTATGACCATGGAAACGGTCGCCATCATCGACTACGGGTCCGGCAACCTTCGTTCGGCCGCCAAGGCGTTCGAGCGTTCGGCGCGTGAGGCAGGGCTCCACCGCGATATACGCGTCACCGACGACCCCGATGTGGTGTCGCGCGCCGACCGGGTCGTGCTTCCGGGCGTCGGGGCATTCCGCGACTGCCGCGACGGGCTGGAGGCGCGTCCGGGCCTCCCCGAGGCGCTTGAGGAGGCTGTCCGCCGGCGCGGGCAACCGTTCTTTGGAATTTGCGTCGGCATGCAGCTGATGGCGACGCGCGGGCTCGAACACGGCGAGACGCCGGGATTCGGATGGATCGCGGGCGAGGTCGTCGCGATCGCACCCGACGACCCGTCGCTCAAGATCCCGCATATGGGCTGGAACGAACTGATGCTGCCCGACGAGCGGCACAGCCTTCTCGAGCCGCTCGCCCGCGCCCATGCCCACGCCTACTTCGTGCACAGCTATCACCTGGCGGCCGCGAACCCTGCGGATGTGCTGGCGACGGTCGATTATGGCGGCCCGATCACGGCCGCCGTCGGCCGCGACAACATGATCGGGACCCAGTTTCATCCGGAAAAGAGCCAGGCGACAGGCCTGGCCCTGATTTCCGCGTTCCTGCGCTGGCGGCCATGACGGACGTCGCGGTCGAGCGTCTCGCGGAATTGCGCGGCAATGACCTTGCGGACCTGTGCGACGCCGCCGAGGCGGCGATCGTGGCAGGCGGCGGGTTCGGCTGGCTGCAGCCGCCGCGCCGGGACGTCATGGAGGCATTCTGGCGCGGCACGCTGCTGGTACCGGAACGCACGGTCTTCGTCGGCCGCCTCGACGGCGTGATCGCCGGCGCCGCGCAGCTGACGCGCCCGCGCTCGAATGCCGAGGCGCAGTCCTTCGCGGTCCAGGTCTCGACGTTCTTCGTGGCGCCCTGGGCGCGTGGTCATACCCTCGCGCCCGCGATTCTGGCCGCGTGTGAGGACCTGGCGCGGCGGGAGGGCTACACGGTCCTCAACCTGAACGTTCGCGCGACCCAGGACCGGGCCTTGCAGATCTTCGAGCAAAGCGGCTACGTGCACTGGGGCACGCATCCGAAGTATGAGCGGATCGGCGGCGAGTACATCGACGGCTACTATTTCTACAAGGACCTGTAGGGGCGTCACGTGATCCTGTTTCCCGCGATTGACCTGAAAGACGGTGCGTGCGTGCGCCTGCTGCGCGGCGACATGGACGCCGCGACGGTCTTCAACGACGACCCCGCCGCGCAGGCGCGCGCGTTCGTGGAGGCCGGCGCGCGCTGGCTGCATATCGTCGACCTGAACGGCGCATTCGACGGGCAGTCGGTGAACGGGGACACGGTGCGCCGGATTCTGGACGTCACCCGTGCCGCCGGTTTGTCCACGCAGCTCGGCGGCGGTATCCGCACCCCGGACCACGTGTCCGGCTGGCTGGACGACGGCGTCGACCGGGTGATCCTCGGCACCGCCGCCGTGAAGGACCCCGGCCTCGTGATCGAAAGCTGTCGGTCACATCCGGGACGGATCGCGGTCGGGATCGATGCGCGCGCAGGGATGGTCGCGGTCGAGGGATGGGCGGAGACGTCGGACTTGGCTGCCACGGAACTCGCGAGGCGTTTCGAAGACGCGGGCGTGGCGGCGATCATCTACACCGATATCGACCGTGACGGCGCGATGCAGGGCCCGAACGTCGAGGCGACAGTGGCTCTGGCGCGGGCGGTCTCGATCCCTGTGATCGCGTCGGGCGGCGTGTCGTCGCTCGAAGACGTGGAGGCCTTCCTGCCGCATGAGGGCAGCGGCATCGCGGGTGTCATCTCCGGCCGCGCGATCTACGACGGCCGGCTCGACCTGTCCGAGGCCATCCGCAGGCTGGACGAGGCCGGCGCATGCTGAAGGTCCGGATCATTCCCTGTCTGGACGTAAAGGACGGCCGCGTGGTGAAGGGCGTCAATTTCGTCGACCTGCGCGACGCGGGCGATCCCGTGGAACAGGCACAGGTCTATGACCGGGCTGGCGCCGACGAGCTGTGTTTCCTCGATATCACCGCCAGCCACGAGGACCGCGACATCATCTTCGATGTGGTGTCTCGAACCGCCGAGGCGTGCTTCATGCCGCTGACGGTCGGCGGCGGAGTGCGGACAGTGGACGACATCCGAAAGCTCCTCCTTGCGGGCGCGGACAAGGTCTCCATCAACACGGCCGCGGTCAACAATCCCGAGTTTGTGGGTGAGGCGGCGCGGAAGTTTGGCAGCCAGTGCATCGTTGTGGCCATCGACGCCAAGTCTACCGGCCCGGACAAGTGGGAGGTGTTTACCCATGGCGGCAGGAACCCGACGGGTATCGACGCCATCGAGTGGGCTCGCCGCATGGAGGAGTACGGGGCCGGGGAAATTCTCCTGACCTCGATGGACCGTGACGGGACCAGGTCCGGCTTCGACGTGGCGCTGACCCGCGCCATCTCCGACGCGGTTGGGATCCCGGTGATCGCGTCGGGCGGGGTCGGCACGCTCGATCATCTTGTCGAGGGCGCACGCGACGGCGGTGCGTCGGCGGTGCTCGCGGCATCGATCTTCCATTTCGGCGAACACTCGATCGGCGATGCTAAGCTGCACATGGACGCGGCCGGCGTGCCCGTCCGGCTGGTGCCAGAGGAAAGCGGATCATGACCGACAAGCCGACCGCCGAGATTCTCGACACGCTCTACGCGGTGGTGGAAGCGCGGCGCGGGGGCGACCCCGAGGCGTCCTACACCGCGAAGCTGTTCGCGCGCGGCGGCGACAAGATCGCGGAGAAGGTGGGCGAGGAGGCCATCGAGACGATCGTCGCCGCGCTGAAAGAGGGCCCGGACGCGCTCGCGAGCGAAAGCGCCGACCTGCTCTATCACCTGTGCGTGCTCTGGGCTGACGCCGGCGTTCGGCCGGAGGACGTCTGGGCAAAACTCGCCGCGCGCGAAGGCGTGTCCGGTCTGACCGAAAAAGCCAACCGGGAAAAGTGACATGGCTTACGACCCCGAGAACATTTTCGCGAAAATCCTGCGGGGCGAGATCCCCTGCAACAAGGTCTACGAGGACGAGCACGCGCTCGCCTTCCACGACATCAATCCCCAGGCCCCGACGCATGTCCTGGTGATTCCCAAGGGCGCATATGTGTCGGTCGACGATTTCACCGCGAAAGCTGACGACGCGGAGATCGTGGGGTTCATGCGCGCCGTCGGACATGTCGCCCGCGAGCTCGGCCTTGCCGACCCGGGCTACCGAATCCTCGCCAATATCGGCAGGGACGGCGGCCAGGA
>JAEPNS010000354.1 GCA_017643325.1 Alphaproteobacteria bacterium
AAGGTGCTCATCTGCATTCTCGTGCTGGCGGCGACCGCGAAAGTCCTGATCGACCTGCGGGTCTGGACGACCGAGACCCGGCGGAAACCGCGCGCCTAGCGTGGTGCATGGCCCGCGGTCGGTTGTCTGCGGGCCGGATCGCGGCTAAATGAGGCTCTCCGACTTCAACAACCGGCGAGAGCAGGTGGCCGAGCAGCCCCCGAAACAGCCTCACGCGCCGCTCTCCGTGGCGCCGATGATGGACTGGACGGACCGCCACGAGCGGGCGTTCCTGCGTGTCATCTCGGAGAACGTGCGCCTGTACACCGAGATGGTGACCACCGGGGCGATCCTGCACGGGCCGCGCGACCGGCTGCTCGCCTTCGACCCCGCGGAGCATCCCGTTGCGCTCCAGCTCGGCGGGTCCGACCCGGCGGCGCTGGCCGAATGCGCGAGGATCGGGGCGGGCCTCGGCTATGACGAGATCAACCTGAACTGCGGCTGTCCGTCGGACCGGGTGCAGTCGGGCCGGTTCGGGGCCTGCCTGATGGCCGAGCCGGACCTGGTGGCCGATTGTGTCGTTGCGATGCGTGGCGCGGTCGATGTGCCGGTCACCGTCAAGCACCGGATCGCCATCGACGAGATGCCCGAGTGGGACACGCTTGTCGGCTTTGTCGACACCGTCGCGGCAGCCGGATGCACGCATTTCATCGTGCACGCCCGCAAGGCCTGGCTGGACGGCCTGAGCCCGCGCGAAAACCGCGAGGTGCCGCCGCTGCACCACGACCTGGTGCACCGCCTCAAGGCCGAGCGTCCGGACCTGCACATCACCATCAACGGCGGGATCGAGACGCTGGATGCGGCCGCCGGTCACCTCGAGCATGTCGACGGCGTGATGCTGGGGCGCGCGGCCTACCAGAACCCGTACCTGCTCGCCGAGGTCGACCGGCGCTTCTTCGGTGCCGACGCACCGGCGAAATCCCGCCACGAGATCGTCGACGCGTATCTGCCCTATATCGAGCTCGAGGTCGCGACCGGCACGCCGCTGATCGCGATGACGCGGCACATCCTGGGCCTGTTCAACGGGGTGCGCGGCGCGCGGGCATGGCGGCGCTACCTGTCGGAGAACGCACCGGGGTTCGAGGGAACCCCGTCCGGCGCCGCGCGGCTGGTCCGCGACGCGGCCGCGCTGGTCGAGGACACGGCGACCGCGCAGGTGGCGTGAATTTCACTCAATTCGTCACCCCTGCGAAAGCAGGGGTCCATTGACTCAGGCGGTTGCCTGGTCGGGCATCGGCGATAATGGATTCCTGCCTTTTTATCCGCCATAGCGCGAAGCGCGGCGGTCGGCGCAGGAATGACGAGATGGGATTGCGTTTGGTTTTGTGCGTTTCCGCGCAGCCGTTGCGACGTCCATCACCTAGACATACCCGCCCACCAGCGTCGTTTCCGCGCCGCCCAGTCCGCGCTTGAAGCGCATCACGCCGGGGGCCTCGTCGCTGATGCCGCCGAGGTCGAACCACGCCTTGCCCGCGTCCTGCAGAAGCCCGACGGCGTGCCAAAGCAGGACATGCGTCGCGCGCAGGTCGCGCCCCCGTTCGCCGGTCCAGCCCACCAGATACGTGGCCGCCGCGCCGTGGGTCGCCAGAAGGATGCCGGCGACCGGCTCGCCCGCGTGTTCCGCGACCAGCAGTCGGAGGCCCGAGGTGTCGTTGGCGTGACAGTGCAGGGCGGTGATCAGGTCGCGCGAGGCGCCCCGGTAGCCGCCGACCTCCATGTGCGCGCCGTGCCGCTCGGCCAGCCAGTCGATCCGCGTCCCGTCGGTGTCTTCCACGACGGCAAGATCGCTGCGTTCGCCCTGCACCAGCGCGTTGCGCCAGTTCTGGTGCATGTCCGCGCGCAACTCGTCGCGCGACCGGCCGAGGTCGACCCAGATCGTGCGGTATCCCTCCGCGACCCGCTTGAACCCGGCCGCCGCGAGCTGGCTGCGGTGTTCGCGGGTATCCGCAAGCTCGGGATGGAAGGTGACCGGGCGGCCGTTTCGCAGCCGGTACCTCTTGCGCAGCAGGCCGAGCGCGAGCTTCTGCATCTCGCCGGGGATCTCGTCGTGGATCCAGGCGGGTCCGCGATAGATGGTCTGGCTCCCGGCGCGGCCGAACACCGGCTTGCCGTGGGCCACGACCATCCCGATCGGCTGGTCGCGAAACCGGATGAGCCCGAAATCCGCCTTCTGGCCGTGCACGTCGTGCAGCGCGAGCGCGTAGGTCGACGTCTGGGTCAGGCTCGGGCGCTTGCAGGCGTCGAGCATCCCGTCCCACTGGGTGCGGGAATGGCGGTTCCAGGTGATCCGGAACGGGTTCAGCGCGTCCATGCGCTCAGCCGTCCTCCCGCGCGGCAAACACCGCATGCAGGTCGCCGCCATGCACCTCCAGCAGCCGCGCGGCGTCCTTCGGCGCGATGCCGGACGCGACGAGGATGGCCGGCTTGACCGCGTAGCCGGTCGTATCCAGCGCGACCCGGGCGGTCTCCGCGTCGCAGTCCGCGCCCGCGCTGACGATCCGCACGGCGCGCTCGCGCAGCTTGGCGTTGGTCGGGGTCACGTCGACCATCATGCCGCGATACACCCGTCCCAGCCGGATCATGGTCAGGGTGGAGAACAGGTTCAGAGCGACCTTCTGGGTCGTGCCCGCGGTCATGCGGGTCGAGCCGCCGACCGGCTCGGGCCCCGAATCGATCAGGATCGCATGTTCGGCTGCTTCCAGCAGCGGGGCGCCGGGGTTGTTGGCGACGGCGACGGTGAGCGCACCTGCGGCCCGCGCCGCCTCGCAGGCGGCGATGGCATAGGGCGTGGTCCCGCTTGCCGACAGCGCGACGCAGACGTCGCCCGCATCGGGCTCAAGGTTCTGCGCGTCCTTGCGGGCCTGCTCGGCGTTGTCCTCGGCTCCTTCGGCTGTGCGGGTCAGGGCGCCCGGGCCGCCGGCGATCAGGTAGGCGAGGCGGGCTTCCGGCCAGCCGAAGGTCGGCACGAGCTCGACCCCGTCCTGCACGCCGAGCCGTGCCGAGGTGCCCGCGCCGGCGTAGATGATGCGCCCGCTGCCGCCGCGCAGGCGGTCCGCCGCGGCCTCGGCCGCCGCCGCCAGGTCCGGCAGGACCGGTCCGATGGCGGACAGGCCGCGCCGCTGCGCATCCAGGATCGCGGACAGGATCTCCGGCCCGCTCCGCGTCTCGAGATCACGATAGATGTCGGCGAATTCTTCGGTCTTTCGCATGGGTCCGATTGCCAGCGCACGTTCGATTTCCCATAACACAGGTTCCCGCGCCGCGTCGGCGCCAATGCGCCGGCCGGTTGCGGCC
>JAEPNS010000355.1 GCA_017643325.1 Alphaproteobacteria bacterium
GGCGCACCCCATCGGGACGGGTGACGTCGTATGTCGGCGCACCGGCCGTCACATCCGCGAGCACGGCGGCGATCGCATCGCTGCCATGATGCACCACCAGGACCGGCCCGGTCTGCGCATCGACGGAATCGATCTGACGCACGCGGTCGTCTTCCTTGTCGGGCCGGGTGAACTCGTGCTTGCGCACGATGTTGGCGTTGTAGGCGGCGACCGGCGTCGCGGCCACGAGGCCGGTCTGGACATGGTCGCCCATCACGATCCGGTAGACATAATAGGCCGGCGCCGGGTCGCGGATCAGCACGCCGGCCTCGATCATCGCGCCAAGGTTTTCCGCACCTTTCGCATAGACCTCGTCGGCATAGGGACTGATGCCGTCGGGCAGGTCGATCTCCGGGCGCGAGACGTGGAGGAAGCTCCACGGGTGGCCGTCTGCCATCGCCTTCGCCTCGCCGAAGGACACGACGTCGTAGGGCGGCGCCGCCACATCGGCGGCGGATTCGGGCGCGGGACGGAGCCCGGTGAAGGGCTGGAGAAGGTGGTCGGACATGGCCTGTTCCATCGGTTCCGGTGACGGCGGCGCCCTCTTCGCATATCGGGGCGCGCGGGAAAAGCACCCATGGCCGGCGCACTCGGCAAAAGAAAACGGCGGCGCCCGGGAGGCGCCGCCGTCGTTCGCCCCTTTACGGGCGCTGTGTCGCGTCAGCTCAGGACTTCGGGATCCGCAGGGCGACAAAACGCCGGTCGCCGTTGCGGTTGATCTTGAGCAGGACCGAGCTGCGGTCGGCGTCACGCGCCTCGCGGATCTTCTCCGCGATCTGGCCCGGGCTGCCGACCTCTTCCTGGCTCACCTCGACGATCACGTCGCCGGGACGCAGGCTCTTCTCGGCCGCGGGGCTGTCCGGCTCGACGCCGGTGATCACCACGCCGCGCAGGTCGTCCGGCAGGTTGAACTGCGCGCGCATGTCGTCGGTGATCGTCGTGACCGCCACACCGAGATCGTCGATCGTCGCCTCTTCCGGCTCGAGCGCGTCCCCGTCGGGGCCCGTCGAGGCCAGGACCGGCACCTCTTCCTCAAGCTCGCCGATCTTGACCGACAGCGTGCGCTGGCGCTCGTCGCGCCAGACCTGCACCGGCACGCTCTTGCCGATGTCGGTGTCGGCGACGATCCGCGGCAGCTCGCGCATCGAGTCGACGCTCTTGCCGTCGAAGGTCAGGATCACGTCGCCCGCCTCGATACCGGCCTTCTCGGCCGGCCCGTCGTCGGTCACGGACGACACCAGCGCACCGCGCGCGCTGTCGAGGCCGATGCTCTCGGCGATCTCGTCGGTGACGGTCTGGATGCGCACGCCCAGCCAGCCGCGGCGCGTCTGGCCGAACTCCTGCAGCTGCGCGATCACCCGCTCGGCGATAGACGACGGCACCGCGAAGCCGACACCGACGCTGCCGCCGGTCGGCGAGAAGATCGCGGTATTCACGCCGATCACCTGGCCGTCCATGTTGAACATCGGACCGCCCGAGTTGCCCCGGTTGATGGACGCATCGGTCTGGATGAAGCTGTCATACGGACCCTGGTTGATGTCGCGCTGGCGTGCCGAGATGATCCCGGCCGTCACCGTGCCGCCGAGCCCGAACGGGTTGCCGATCGCCACCACCCAGTCGCCGACGCGCGACTTGGTCGAGTCGCCCCACGGCACGGCCGGAAGCGTGCGGTCCGCGTCGATCTTCAGCAGCGCAAGGTCGGTCTTCGGGTCGCGCCCGAGCAGCTCGGCCTTGTGCTGGCTGTCGTCGGACAGGGTCACCGTGATCTCGTCCGCGCCGTCGATGACGTGGTTGTTGGTCACGACCAGGCCGTCTTCGCTGATGATGAAGCCAGAACCCAGCGACGTTGCGCGGCGCGGGGCGCCCTGGTTTCGGTTGAAGAACTCTCGGAACTGGTCGCCGAAGGGCGAGCCCTCCGGGAAGTTCGGCGCCTGCGGCCCGCGATCCTGCCGCTGGATCTGGGTCGAGGAAATGTTCACCACAGACGGCAGCAGGCGGTCGGCCAGGTCCGCGAAGGACTCCGGCGCGGAACGCGCGGCGGCCGGCTGCGCGAGGATGAGCGAGAGGGCGAACAGGACGCCGAGCAGGAAGATGCCCGCCGCGCCGGTGCGCGTGGCCGTCCAACCTGCCGCGGCAATCGCCCGGGATTGTGTTCTGGATTTCATTCTGCGGTCTCCCTTTGGGGCCCACACCCCCGTTGATGTCGTTCCGCGGAGGGCTTGTGAAGATATGAGAAGCCCTGAATTTCAGTTCAAGAACCGGACCGGGGAAACCGGCACGGTACGGCAGCCGAACACCGCCGCCAAGACGATATGGGAGTGAAACATGGTCGGATTGGGGCGGGCACCCGGCACATTTGCGACATTGCGGCCACGATGTTGAACTTCACGTGAACGCCGTGGCCCGCCGGATCAGAACTTTCCGAGAACCCAAAGCAGCGCGAGCCCGGCGATGGCGGCCACCAGGCCGCCCGAGCGCAGCGCCGACGCCGGGACGTCCACCATACGCAGGAGGATCTTCTTCATGCCCTCGGGAAAGATCGCGTAGATCAGCCCCTCGACCACGAGGATCAGCGCAAAACCGATGAGCGCGAAACTCAGCCAAAGTCCAAGTTGCGCGCCCATCCTTGCCTCCCGCGCGGATTACTGCGTCAGCCCCTGCCGCCGCTCGCTCACCCGGTCGCGCCCACCTTGCAGGTCACCGAAGTATTTGAAGAAATCACTATCCGGTGAGAGGACCATCGTCGTGCCCTCGCGCCCGAAGGTCTCCTTGTAGGCCTCCAGCGAGCGGAAGAACTCGAAGAACTCCGGGTCCTTGCCGTAGGACTCGCCCAGGATGGCGTTGCGGGTGGCGTCGCCTTCACCGCGAAGCGTCTGGGCCTCGCGCTGGGCCTCCGCGACGATCTCGACCTGCTGGCGGTCGGCCTCGGCGCGGATGCGGCGGGCATTCTCCTCGCCCTCCGCGCGCAGCTGCGCCGCCTGGCGCTCACGCTCGGTGCGCATCCGGTCGTACACGTTCTGGGAGACCGCTTCCGGCAGTTCCGAACGGCCGATGCGGATGTCGACGACCTCGATCCCGAACCCTTCGGATTCGCGCGCGACGCTGTCGCGGATCGCTTCCATGATGTCGTTGCGCTGCTCGGAGAGCAGGTCCTCGAGGTTCCGCTGGGCGACGAATTCCTTGACCGTCGAGGTCAGGATGTTTCCGAAGCGGTTCTCGAAGGTGAACTCGTTGCGCACCGTCTGGAAGTAGCGCCGCGGG
>JAEPNS010000356.1 GCA_017643325.1 Alphaproteobacteria bacterium
CTGGCCGTGGGGCATCTCGTTTTCGACGGCTACCTTGAGAAGTATTCCGGCCTGAAGATCTGCATCGCCCATGGCGGCGGCTATGTGCCCGCCTATGCCGGGCGTTTCGACCACCCGTATCACCTGCGTGATGACTGCCGCGCGGTGATCTCGAAGCCGCCGTCCGAGTACATCAAGAAGCTCTACTTCGACACGGTGGTCTTCACCGAGCACCAGCTCCGCTACCTGATCGAGACCTGGGGCGCGGACCACATCGTGATGGGGACCGACTATCCCTACGACATGGCGGAGACCGATCCGGTCGGCCATGTGGATTCGGTGAACGGCCTGTCCGAGGACGACAAGGCGCTGGTCATGGGTGCGAACGCAGCTGCGCTGCTCGGGATCGAGGTTCCCGCGGGCTGACGCATTCCGCCTGATGAGAAGAAAGGGCGCCTCCCGGGGCGCCCTTTTCTATCTCGTGATGATCTCCGGCCCCATCAGGCTCGTGGGCAGGAAGGTCGACAGGACCGGCACGTAGGTCACCAGGATCAGGAAGATGAACATGATGCCGACCCAGGGCAGTGCGGCCTTGACCACGTTCATCACCGACATCTCGGCGACGCCGGCGGTCACGAACAGGTTAAGGCCGACCGGCGGTGTGATCATGCCGATCTCCATGTTGACGACCATGATGATCCCGAGGTGGATCGGGTCTATGCCCAGTTCGATGGCGATCGGGAACACAAGTGGCGCGACGATGACGATCAGGCCGGACGGTTCCATGAACTGTCCGCCGATCAGCAGCAGCAGGTTCACCATCACCAGGAACATCACCGGCCCGAAGCCCGCCGCCAGCAGGGCCTCGGTGATGAGCTGCGGGATGCGCTCCTCGGTCAGCACATGCTTGAGGATCAGCGCGTTGGCGATGATGAACATCAGCATGATGGTCAGCTTGCCCGCCTCGAGCAGGGTCTTCTTGGTGTCCGGGTGGAACCAGGCGGTCACCAGGGCAACGGGGCGCTGCAGCAGGCTGAAGCGTTCCTCGCCCTCGCCCTTGAGCGGTCCCATGTCGCGGTAGACAAAGTTCGCGATCAGAAAGGCATAGACCGCGGCAACGGCGGCCGCCTCGGTCGGGGTAAAGATGCCGCCGTAGATTCCGCCCAGGATAATGACGATCAGGAACAGGCCCCAGCCTGCGTCCCAGGCCGAGCCGAAAAACTCGCGATAGCTTGCGCGCGGCTGGGCGGGAAGGCCGCGGACCTTGGCGACGATGAAGATCGCGATCATCAGCATCAGCCCGGCGACGATGCCGGGGATCACACCCGCGAGGAACATCCGTCCGACCGAAACGTCGACGGCGGCGGCGTAGACCACCATCACGATGGATGGGGGGATCAGGATGCCCAGCGTGCCGGCGTTGCAGATGACGCCGGCGGCGAATTCCTTGGTGTAACCGACCTGCCGCATGCCCGCGATCACGATGGACCCGATGGCCACCACCGTCGCGGGCGACGAGCCGGAAAGAGCGGCGAACAGCATGCATGCGAACACGCCGGCGATGGCGAGACCGCCGGGGAAGTGTCCGACGGCGGCAATCGCGAACCGGATGATCCGCTGCGCGACCCCGCCGGTCGACATGAAGGCCGAGGCGAGGATGAAGAACGGAATCGCGAGCAGTGTGAAGTGGCCGGAAAAGGCGTTGAAGAGCGTTTGCGCAACAGACGCCAGAGAGGCGTCGGAGTAGATCATCAGGAAGGCGATGGACGAGAGGCCGAGGCCGACCGCGATCGGCACGCCGATCATCAGCAGCACGATCACCATCAGAAAGAGGTACAGGGCTTCCATGGGTCAGCGCTTCTCTTCCGGGCCGCCGAAGGTTTCCTCCATAAGCTCCTCGGCCTCATGGCTGGCGATCACGAGCAGCTGCTTGCCTGTCGCGATCTGCCATCCGGCCTGCAGGAAGCGGAAGGTGAGCAGCGCCACCCCGAACGGCAGGCAGAAGTACGGGATGAAGCGCGGCATCTTCTCGTAGCGTTCCCCCTCGTTCAGCCAGTCGGCCAGAAACTGCAGGAACACCGGCATCTTGATGTCGTCGACCTCGTACCAGGCCCTCTTGCCCACGAAGGGCTCCCAGTAGTTCCAGGAGCCGATCAGCAGCAGGACGCTGAAGGTTATGCAGGCAAGAACGGCAAGCAGTGCGAGGACGCGCGCCGGTGCTGGGGGAAGCGCGTTGAGCAACAGGTCGACACCCAGATGCGCACGCGTCTTGACGCAATAGGACGCGCCGATCAGGACCAGCCAGGCAAACAGAAAGACAGTGGTCTCCAGTGCCCAGAGGATGTTGTCATTGAAGACATAGCGCGCGACGACATTGGCGAACGTCACCAGCGTCATCAGGCCGAGGATCACCGCAATAAAGGTTTCCTCGATGCTGTCGATCCGGCGCGCAAATGCGCCCGGCTGCCCCTTGGCCATTGCATCCCCCCTGCAACGGATCGAAGTCCGGCACGGGCGGCCCGGGCCGCCCGTGCCGGTTCGCAAGAGCTAGCTGCTCTGGTTGTAGGTCAGCGCCGACTCGATCGTATCGGTGCCGATTTCGTCCTGGAACTTCTCCCAGACCGGCTTCATGGCGTCGATCCAGGCCTGGCGCTGTTCCGGGGTGAGCTGGCGCACGGTGCCGCCGGCATCGATCACGAGCTGCTTGGCGCGCTCGTTGACCGCCGTCGCCTCGGCGTTCCGGGTCTCGGTGACCTCGGCCATGATCGTCGCCAGCTGGTCGCGGACGTCGCCCGGCAGGCCCTCCCACCATTCGGTCGAAGTGACGACCAGGTAGTCGATGATGCCGTGGTTGGTCTCGGTCACGCCGTCCTGCACCTCGAAGAACTTGCGGCCGTAAATGTTCGACCAGGTGTTCTCCTGGCCGTCGACGACCTTGGTCTGCAGCGCGCCGTAGACCTCGCTGAAGGCCATCTTCTGCGGGTTCGCGCCGAGCGCCTCGAACTGCGCGACCAGCACCTCGGACGGCTGGACGCGGAACTTGAGGCCCTTGGCGTCGCCCGGCATCAGCAGCGGCCTGCTGGCCGACATCTGCTTCATGCCGTTATGCCAAAAGGCGAGACCGAGCAGGCCCTTGCGCTCCATGGACTTCAACAGCTTCTGGCCGTCCGGCGAGTTCTGGTAACGGTCGACCGCATTGATGTCCTCGAACACGAAAGGCAGGTCGAAGAGCCGGAACTTCTTGGTGAAGGTTTCGAACTTCGACAGGGACGGGGCAGCCAGCTGGACGTCGCCGTTCAGCATGGCTTCCAG
>JAEPNS010000357.1 GCA_017643325.1 Alphaproteobacteria bacterium
GTCGCACACGGACACGCCCATGTTGAAGCGGTCCGGCACCTCCCACGTCCAGTCGTTGAAGGCCTCGTCATAGCTGCCCGCGATTTTCATCGGCCGCCTCCCCGCATGTTGTTCTGCTTATTGTGAGAAAAGGTTACGTCGAAGCCGGGACCGGGCCAAGGCGGACGTCATCGCTCCAGCCAGTCGCCCGACGCGATCGGGCGCGCGCAGGGGCCGTTGTAGAAATACACCCAGGCCTCGCGGCCGGGTTCGAGGAGGCGGACGCGGCGCCGGATGAACTCGCTGGTGTCCGGCCTCGCCGGATCGTACAGCTCGTAATAGTCGAGCTCGCCCAGCAGGTCCGTGTCGTGCAGATCGTAGAGTTCCGCGACCACCGAGCCGTTTCCCTCCACCAGCCCGGGGTAGGCGCCGAGATCGCAAAGGACACCGGCGATCCGGCAGGAGCCGAGAAACCTGACCCGCTCGTGCAACTGCAGCTCCGCAAAGCCGCGCTCGCCGCGTCGCAGCGTTCCGTAGAAGGCGACAGGGAGGTCCTCGGTCATGGGTCCACGTAAACGCCCCGCGAAATCGGCCCACCGCGCGATTGCGGCAACGGACCAGCTTCCCATATTCTTCCGCTCATGATCGAGAACCTGCAATTCGTGTCGATCGCGCTCGAGGTCGTGATCGCCGGCCTGTTCTTCGCCGCCGCGATCCGGGGCCGTCCGTACCTGTTCGGGCTGGCGCTGACCTTCACGATCTACGTCTTCTATGACCTGGCACGCCAGTTCGCCTGGGACCTGCCGGACGCGGTCCTGTTCGGCGGGTTCTTCGTCGCGACGGTCGCTGCGCTGTTCTCGGCGATCAAGATCTACCGCCGCGCCTGACGCCCATGGCTTCCGTCACGCTCTATGAACTGCGTGGCGCGGACGACCGCCGGTTCTCGTCCCACAGCTGGCGGGTCCGCCCGGCGCTCGCGCACAAGGGCCTCGACGTCGAGGTCGTGGCGGTGCCGTTCACGGGCATCCCGGGAATCGGCGACGGCTCCCACCCCACCGTCCCCGTCCTCGTTGACGGGGAAACCTGGATCCACGACAGCTGGGCCATCGCGGAATACCTCGAGGACACCTATCCCGACGCGCCCCCGCTGTTCGGCGGTGCGCAGGGCCGCGCGCTGACCGGCTTCGTGCGCCACTGGTGGCAGTCGCGGATGCATCCGCTGGCGATGACGATGATCCTGAAGGACATCTACGACCATCTCGTGCCGGAGGACCGCGAATATTTCGCGACCAGCCGGTTCAAGCGCTTCGACCGGCCGATCGAGGAGGTCCAGGCCGGCCGCGAAGAGCGCATCGGCGAATTCCGCGAGCGGCTGGAGCCGCTGCGCCGCCTGCTCGCAGACCAGCCCTTCCTCGGCGGCGACGGGCCGCTCTATGCGGACTACCTCCCGATGGGGACTTTCATCTGGGCCCGGAAAATGAGTCCGTTCGCGCTTGTCGAACCGGGCGACCCGGTCCACGCCTGGATGAACCGCTGTCTCGACCTTCATGACGGCATGGCGCGCGAGGGGGCCGGGTTCGACTGGTAAGTGCGCCGGGCTGGACTTTCGGGCCAATACAAATATCCTGCGCCTAAATATCTTAAACCCACACAAAACAGTGTGAAATAGGATTCGCCCGCGCTGTCGGCGCCGGCGGTCCGGTTGCGCACGATGACCAGGAGGCCCCGATGACCGCCCAGCACCCCGAAACCCTCGCGCTCCACGCCGGATACCGCGCCGACCCGACCACCGGCTCCGTGGCGGTGCCGATCCACCAGACCACGAGCTACCAGTTCCGCGACACCGACCACGCGGCCAACCTGTTCGCGCTGTCGGAACTCGGCAACATCTACACCCGAATCATGAACCCGACGGTCGACGTGCTCGAGCAGCGCCTCGCGGCCATCGAGGGCGGCGTGGCCGGCCTGGGATTGTCGTCGGGCCAGTCCGCGTCGATGTTCTCGGTCCTGAACCTCGCCCGCGCAGGCGACAACTTCGTCTGCTCGACGGACATCTACGGCGGCACCTGGAACCTGTTCAAGAACACCATGCGCGACATGGGCATCGAGGCCCGCTTCGTCGACCCGGCCGACCCGGAGGCCTTCCGCGCCGCGACGGACGACAAGACCCGCGCCTACTATGCGGAGACGCTGCCGAACCCGAAGCTGCAGGTGTTCCCCATCGGCGAGGTGGCGGCCATCGGGCGCGAGCTCGGCGTCCCGCTGATCGTCGACAACACGGCCGCGCCGCTGCTGTGCCGCCCGTTCGACCACGGCGCGGCCGTCGTCATGTACTCGACCACCAAGTACATCGGCGGCCACGGCACCTCCATCGGCGGCATGATCATCGACGGCGGCAATTTCGACTGGGAGGCCCACGCCGACCGCTTCCCGGCCCTGAACGAGCCGGACCCGAGCTACCACGGTGCGGTCTGGACCGAGGCCGTGAAGCCGCTCGGCCCGATCGCCTACATCATCAAGGCGCGCGTCACCCTGCTGCGCGACATCGGCGCGGCCATGTCGCCGCAGAACGCCTTCCAGTTCCTGCAGGGGCTGGAGACGCTGCCGCTGCGCATGGAACGCCACTGCGAGAACGCCACGAAGGTGGCTGAATTCCTCAGCGGCCACGACAAGGTCGAGCGGGTGATCCATCCCAGCCAGATGGACGGCGAGCACCGGCGCCGGGCCGACGCCTACCTGAACGGCGGCTACGGCGCGCTGGTCGGCATGGAGGTCAAGGGCGGCCTCGACGCCGGGAAGAAGTTCATCGATTCGCTGGAGATGCTCTACCACGTCGCCAACATCGGCGATGCGCGCTCGCTCGCGATCCATCCGGCATCGACGACCCACAGCCAGCTCGATTCAGAGGAGCTGCTGCAGGCCGGCGTGACCCCGGGTTACGTCCGCCTGTCTGTCGGGATCGAGCATGTCGATGATATCATCGCCGATCTGGATCAGGCGCTCGCAAAGGCCTGATCGCGACGAGCGAACGGGGCGTTTATGGCGGGGCGGCAGGCGAACGGGAACAGCGCGGCCGGCCTGCTCGCCCGGGCGCATGCGCTCGCAAACGCCGGCGATGCCGCGGGGGCGGAGAAACTACTCCGCAGGGTCCCGCGGGCCGGTGCGGCGGGCGTCGATGCCGCGCGGATGCTCGGTGCGCTCTGCTTCGCACGCGGTGACTATCTCGAGGCCGGAAAGGCATTCGCGCGCGTCCTGAAAACGCCGGCCGCCGATGCCCAGGACCACATCAACCACGC
>JAEPNS010000358.1 GCA_017643325.1 Alphaproteobacteria bacterium
CGCCATGCTCACGGGCCAGATTGCGAACTTCGGCACTGAGGCCGACGATTCAGAAGTTGGCCAGGTGCTTGCCGTCGGGGACGGTATTGCCCGTGTCTATGGGCTGGACACCGTCCAGGCCGGTGAGATGGTCGAGTTCCCGGGTGGCATCATGGGCATGGCGCTGAACCTCGAGACCGACAATGTCGGTGTCGTGATCTTCGGCGATGACCGTGACATCAAGGAAGGCGACACGGTCAAGCGGACCGGCGACATCGTCGACGTGCCGGTTGGCAAGGGACTGCTCGGGCGCGTCGTGGACGCTCTGGGCAACCCGATCGACGGCAACGGCGACATCGACTCCGACGAGCGCCGCCTGATCGAGGTGAAGGCCCCGGGCATCATCCCGCGCCAGTCGGTTCACGAGCCGGTGCAGACGGGCCTCAAGGCGCTCGACGCTCTGGTTCCTGTCGGCCGCGGCCAGCGCGAGCTGATCATCGGCGACCGCCAGACCGGGAAAACCGCCGTGATCGTCGACGCGATCCTGAACCAGAAGCGTGTCAACGACGAAGGCGACGACTCCAAGAAGCTCTTCTGCATCTACGTGGCTGTCGGCCAGAAGCGCTCGACGGTGGCACAGGTGGTCAAGACCCTGCGCGATAACGGCGCACTCGACTACACCATCGTCGTCGCGGCCACGGCATCCGAGCCGGCGCCGCTGCAGTTCCTCGCCCCCTATGCCGGTTGCGCGATGGGCGAGTATTTCCGCGACAACGGCATGCACGCCGTCATCTTCTATGACGATCTGTCGAAGCAGGCGACCGCGTACCGCCAGATGTCCCTGCTGCTCCGCCGTCCGCCGGGGCGCGAGGCGTATCCGGGCGACGTGTTCTACCTTCACTCGCGCCTGCTCGAGCGCGCGGCGAAGATGAACGAGGACAACGGGTCCGGCTCGCTCACGGCGCTGCCGGTCATCGAGACCCAGGCCAACGACGTGTCGGCCTACATCCCGACGAACGTGATTTCGATCACGGACGGCCAGATCTTCCTCGAGACCGACCTCTTCTATAAGGGCGTGCGCCCTGCGATCAACGTGGGCCTGTCAGTGAGCCGCGTCGGCTCCGCCGCCCAGACCAAGGCGATGAAGTCGGTCGCGGGCTCGATCAAGCTCGAACTCGCCCAGTATCGCGAGATGGAAGCCTTCTCCCAGTTCGCGTCGGACCTCGATGCCTCGACCCAGCAGCTGCTGGCCCGAGGCGCGCGCCTGACCGAACTCCTCAAGCAGCCGCAGTACCAGCCGCTGCCGATGGAAGAGCAGGTCGTTTCGATCTATTCGGGCGTGAACGGCCATCTCGACGGCATTCCCGTCGGCGACGTGAACCGCTTCGAAGCCCAGCTTCTCGACCATGTCCGCGACAACCACGCCGATATCCTGCTCACGATCCGCGAGACCGGCGCGCTCGACGACGACACCGAGAAAAAGCTCGAAGAGGTCGTCTCCGCTTACGCGAAGACCTTCGCCTAGCCGAGAACCAGCAAGGACGGCGCTGACAAGATGGCGAGCCTCAAGGAACTTCGAACGCGGATCAGCTCGGTCAAGTCGACCCAGAGGATCACCTCGGCCATGAAAATGGTCGCGGCGGCCAAGCTGCGCCGTGCGCAGGAAGATGCCGAAGCCACACGCCCCTATGCCGAGCGCATGGAGCGGATGCTCGGTTCGCTGGCTCAGAGCGCGACGGCGGCCGGCACCGCCCCGCCGCTCATGGCGGGCAGCGGCAAGGACGACGTGCACCTCCTGGTCGTGATGACCACCGACCGCGGCCTGTGCGGCGGCTTCAACGGGTCGATCGCCCGCTGGACGCGCCAGCACATCCATCGGCTTCGTGGTGAGGGCAAGGAGGTCAAGCTCCTGATCGTCGGCCGCAAGGGCCGCAGTGCACTGCGGCGGGATTTCAGCGACATCATCATCGACACGCTCGAGGATACGGCCAAGCCGTCCCCGAAGTTCGAGACCGCCGCCGAGATCGCGCAGCGTGCGCGAACGATGTTCGAGGCCGGCGAGTGCGACGTGTGCACGATCATCTACAACAAGTTCGTCTCGGCACTGACCCAGGAAGTCACCCCTCTGCAGCTGATCCCGTTTGCGCCGCCGCCGGCCGGCGATACGGACGACTCGGACGAGGGCGAGGCGCTTGCGTCCGGCGCGGTCTATGACTACGAGCCGGACGAGCAGGAAATCCTCGCGGAGCTCCTGCCCCGGAACCTGTCGATCCAGGTGTTCCGGGCCATGAATGAATCCTTCGCGTCCGAGCAGGGCGCGCGCATGACCGCCATGGACAACGCCACGCGCAATGCCGGTGACATGATCGAGCGGCTCTCGATCGAGTACAACCGGACGCGACAGGCAGCGATCACCACCGAACTCATCGAAATCATCTCCGGCGCGGAAGCGCTCTAGACCACGAGGCTCCCGCAGGCTCTCCACGAGCGAGGAACACACCATGTCAAAGAACATTGTCGGAAAAATCACCCAGGTTCTCGGCGCTGTCGTCGACGTCCAGTTCGACGGCGACCTGCCGGCGATCATGAATGCGCTGGAGACGGATAACCACGGCAACCGCCTGGTTCTCGAAGTCGCCCAGCATCTCGGCGAAAACACGGTGCGCACCATCGCGATGGATACGACCGAAGGTCTGGTGCGCGGCCAGGAGGCCGTCGACACCGGCGCCGCGATCAGCGTTCCGGTCGGTCCGGAGGTTCTCGGCCGGATCATCAACGTGATCGGCGAGCCGATCGACGAGCGCGGTCCGCTGGAGACCTCGCAGAAATTCGAGATTCACCGCGAGGCGCCGGAATTCGTCGACCAGGCGACCGACACCGAGCAGCTGGTTACCGGCATCAAGGTCGTCGACCTTCTCACCCCGTACGCAAAGGGCGGCAAGATCGGCCTGTTCGGCGGCGCGGGCGTGGGCAAGACCGTGCTCATCATGGAGCTGATCAACAACATCGCGAAGGGCCACGGCGGCTACTCCGTGTTCGCCGGTGTTGGCGAGCGGACCCGCGAGGGCAACGACCTGTATCACGAGATGATGGAATCCGGCGTGATCCAGCCCGATGGCGAATCCAAGGCAGCCCTGGTGTACGGCCAGATGAACGAGCCGCCGGGCGCGCGTGCCCGTGTCGCCCTGACCGGACTCACAATGGCCGAGTATTTCCGCGACGAGGAAGGCCAGGACGTGCTGTTCTTCGTGGACAACATCTTCCGATTCACCCAGGCG
>JAEPNS010000359.1 GCA_017643325.1 Alphaproteobacteria bacterium
CGGTCACGCACGACCTGGTCCATGCACTCGACCCCAACATGGTCGGGACAACGCTGAAACGCGAGATCGACTTCGAGGGATCGCGGATGACGTTCACCGGCTACGGGCCGCATGACAACGTCAGGAACGTCATCATCTGGAAGCGTCACGGCTGACGCCATGAAGGTCCGGGCGGCTGTTCCGGAACCCACACAAAACTTGTGAGCGGGCGGCGATTGACCGGGTCCGGTCCGGCCAATAGGGTCGGCGCCAATTCGGAACACTGGTCCGCACAGGAGGCACCGCAGATGATCGAATTCTATACCTGGTTTACGCCGAACGGCCGCAAGGTCGCCATCCTGCTCGAGGAACTCGGCATCGACTACAACGTCCATTCGATCAACATCGGCAAGGACGAGCAGTTCGATCCGGAGTTCCTGAAGATCAGCCCGAACAACAAGATCCCGGCGATCGTCGACCGCGACAACAACGACTTCCCGCTGTTCGAGACCGGCGCGATCCTGCTCTACCTCGCCGAAAAGCACGGCCAGTTCCTGAACACCAAGGACCGGGACGCCTACTGGCGCACGATGGAATGGCTGATGTGGCAGATGGGCGGCTTCGGCCCGATCCTCGGCCAGGTCCACCACTTCACCAAGTACAACCCCGGCAAGTCGGACTATGCGCAGGAGCGCTACGAGACCGAGGCGCGGCGCCTGTACCGCGTGCTGAACGAGCGCCTGGAAGGCCGCGAGTTCATCGTCGACGACTACTCCATCGCCGACATGGCCTGCTGGCCGTGGGCGGCCCGCCACAACTGGCAGGAGATCGACCTCAACGAGTATCCGAACGTGCGCCGCTGGTACATGACCATGCTCGACCGTCCTGCGGTGAAGGCGGCCTGGAACATTCCCGAGAACGACCAGCCGTTGCCGATCCCGGAGTAAGCGGGCACGACAACCCGAGAACGAAAACCGGCGCCTGGGTGCGCCGGTTTTTCTTTCAGCGTTTCCAGGCATCCTTCGAGACGCTCGCTTTGCTCGCTCCTCAGGATGAGGTTCGCGGGCAAACTGAAGGCCTCATCCTGAGGAGGGCCGAAGGCTCGACTCGAAGGATGCCTGGACGCGCACGGCGCCACTGGCGCCAAGGGAGTCTTTCCTGATTCCTGTAAACCCGCTTACGCGGCACCATTGGCGCCACGGGAGTATTCCCCGATTCCTGAAAACCCGCTTACGCGGCGCCACTGGCGCCACGGTCGGGTTTTCAGCCCCACTTGTTCCCGTGGATGCCGCATTCGGTCTTGTCCCGGCCGGACCAGCGGCCCGCGCGGGGATCCTCTCCGGCCGCAACGGGCCGGGTGCAGGGATGGCAGCCGATGGACAGGTAGCCGAACTCCCACAGCGGGTGGCGCGGCAGATCGTGTTCGGCGAAATAGGCGTCGAGGCGGTCCTGGCTCCATCCGGCGAGCGGGTTGACCTTCACGCGCCGGTTCTCGACCTCGACGACCGGAAGCGTCGTGCGGGTGCCGCCCTGGAAGCGCTTGCGACCGGTGATCCACGCATCGAAGCCTTCGAGTGCGGTCTCCAGCGGCACCACCTTGCGAAGATGGCAGCACGCGCCGGGATCGGTCTTCCAGAGATCGTTGTTCGGGTCCCGTTTGGCGAGCTTCACCGGGTCGGGCCGGATCACCCGCACGTCGGTCAGGCCGAGCCGGTCGGACAGCTCCTCCTGGTACTGGAGCGTCTGCGCGAAGAGCTGGCCTGTCTCCAGGAACAGGACCGGCGTCGCCGGGTCGATCTGCGCGACCTGGTGCAGGATCACCGCTGATTCCGCGCCGAAGGACGACAGCACGCCCACCCGGAACGGAAACACCTCCTCGATCGCGGCGCGCATGATCTTCTCGCCCACCCCGTCCGGCACGCGGTTCATCAGTCGCGCTGCGCGCATGTGCGCGGTGTTGTGGGACTGGGAGGGGATCGGGTGATCGCCGCGCATCGGACGTGCCTATCCGCTGGTGCCGTTGGAGAAGGCCCGGGACGGGTGGTTGCGCCGGGTCGCGGCCGAAGTCCGTCGGTCTGCGGCAGTCTGGTAGACAGCCGAGATATCGTCGAACGCGGTCAGCGCCGCCTCGGCCTCCGTCTTGCCGGCATATTCGAACGCGTCGAACCCGCAGCGCGCCATGAACGCGAGCTGGTCACGCAGCACGTCGCCGACCGCGCGCAGCTCACCCGCGAATCCATAGCGTTCGCGCAGAAGCCGGGCCGTCGAATAGCCGCGGCCGTCCTTGAAGTGGTCGAACGGCACGGCGATCAGGTCGAGCCGGCCGAGATCCTCCTGCACAACCTCCGGCCCGTCGCCGGGCTCGAGCCGCACGCCGACCGGCGCGTTGCGCCCGGCGAGCGTCTCGCGCTCGTCGCGCCAGCGCGCGATGGAGACGATGACGCCGCCTTCCGCGGGCACCGGCGCCTCGTCGTCGATGTGGGTCCAGCCGTCTTCGACGACCTCGCGATCCTTAATCAGCGCCATAGAGGGCCTCCTTGAAGGGTTCCTTGCCGACACGGCGGTAGGTGTCGAGGAACCGCTCGCCGTCATTGCGGATGTCGACATAGGCATTCACCAGCGTCTCGACAGCGTCGACAACCTCGTCATAGGCAAAGGCCGGACCGACGATGTCGCCGACGCTCGCATCCTCCGCGCCGCTGCCGCCGAGCGTGATCTGGTAGTACTCCTCGCCCTTCCGGTCGACGCCGAGGATGCCGATGTGGCCGACATGGTGGTGGCCGCAGGCATTGATGCAGCCCGAGATCTTGAGCTTCAGCTCACCGATATCGTGCTGGCGGTCGAGGTCGGCGAAACGCTCGCTGATCAGCTGGGCGACCGGGATCGAGCGCGCGTTGGCGAGCGAGCAGTAGTCCATGCCCGGACAGGCGATCATGTCGGAGATCTGGCCGAGGTTCGGCGTATCGAGATCGTAGGACTTCAGCGTCTGCCACAGCGCATAGAGCTGGTCCTCGCGCACGTGCGGCAGCACGAGGTTCTGCTCGTGGGTCACGCGGATTTCGGAGAAGCTGAAACGGTCGGCCAGCGCGGCGACCGCGTCCAGCTGCTCCGATGTCGCGTCGCCGGGCACCCCGCCGATGGGCTTCAGCGAGATGTTCGCGATCCGGTAGCCCGGGGCCTTGTGGGGCGCGACGTTGACCTCGACCCAGCGGGCAAAGTCCGCGTCCTCGCGCAGCTGCCTGGCGAGCGCCTCCGAGGACCCGTCGACCGG
>JAEPNS010000035.1:0-6311 GCA_017643325.1 Alphaproteobacteria bacterium
GAGGCCGGTGCCCCCCATCTCGCGCGAACGGGCCGTATCGACCCGGTAGAACCGCTCGGTCAGGCGCGGGATATGCTCGCGTGCGATGCCCTCGCCCTCGTCGATAACGGACACGGTGGCCACGCCGCTGGACACGGATGCCTCGACCCTCACCCGGCTGCCCGTGCCGCCATACTTGATCGCGTTCTCGATCAGGTTCTGGAACAGCTGCGTCAATTCGTCCGGATGACCGATAACGGGCGTGTCGAGTGCATCGAGCGCAAGCTCGATGCGCACGTCCAGCTCTTTGGCTTGCGGTGCGAGCAGGTCGGCGACGGTGCTGATCAGGGCGCGCAGGTTGACCTCGTCGCGCGGGGCCGTGTGCTCGTTCATCTCGATCCGCGACAGCGACAGCAGGTCGTTGACGATGCGCGTCATGCGCGTCGACTGGGTTTCCATGAGGTCGAGGAAGCGTTCCTGGGCTTCAGGATCGTTCTTCGCGGGGCCGCGCAGGGTCTCGATGAAGCCGACGAGCGAGGTCAGCGGCGTGCGCAGTTCGTGGCTGACATTGGCGACGAAGTCGGCGCGCATCTGCTCCCCGCGGCGCAGCGCGGTGACGTCGCGCATCAGGATCAGCGCGCGCGCATCGTCCTCGCCCGACGTGTCCGCGCGGATCGGCTCGACCCGGGCTTCGAAGGTCTGGTCGACCCGGTCGGTAAACGTGAATTCCACTGTCCGCGTGGATGTCCCGCCCAGGACCTGTTCGACGGCCTGCAGGATCGCGGGCTGGCGGATCACCGCGGACAGGTCGCGCCCGGACAGGTCGGCGACGCCGTGGCGGCCCTCCAGGAGCTCGCGCGCGGTTGCGTTTGCGTAGACGATCCGTCCCTGCGCATCCAGGGTCACCAGCGGGTCGGGCAGGGCATCGAAGAGCACCTGGGCGGCGCGCAGGCTGTCGCGAAGCTGCGCCCGGTCGCGTCCCCAGCCGCGCTCGAGCCGGAACAGCGCCGCCGACACATCGCCGATCGGGCCGTGTTCGTCCGCCGGCGTGGCCGCCGGCGCACCGTCCGGGGGCCTGTCGAGGAGGCGTTCCAGCCGCGCGTTGATCTCGCGCATGCGCTGCAGCGGCCGGAAGGCGAGGAAGCCGCATCCGGTGATGACGATGGCCGACGCGATCATCCCGGTGCGCACCGACAGGATATCCGTGCCGACGAGGCCGAGCAGCACGACAAGCGCCGGGGCCGCGTCGCGCAGGGCCGTCGCGATCAGGTAACCGGGTTTCGGTGTCATGTCAGCGCCGTGCGGTCTTGGCCGGGTTGCGGGGGCGGCAACCTAACACAGGCGCCGCACCCGTCCGGGCGCGATCGTTCTACTCGGCCGCCTTCCGCGTCGGCGCCTTGGTCTTGCGGGCGCGCTTGGGCTTGCTTTCATTGCGGATCGCCTCGTGTGCGCCGAACGCGCTCGCGTTGACCAGCTCGTTCACGGTCGAGCTCATGTGGACGATCTGCACCGGCTTGTCGAGGCCCATCAGCATGGGGCCCAGCACTGTCCCGACGTCGAGCGACTCGAGCATGCGCGAGGTGATGTGCGCGGAATGCAGGCCCGGCATGATCAGCACGTTCGCCGGCCCGGTCAGCCGCGCGAACGGGTAGTAACGCTCGCGCATGGTGGCGTCGAGCGCGACGTCGGGGGTCATCTCGCCCTCATACTCGAAGTCCGCCCCGCCGCGCTCGTCGAGCAGGCGGACGGCCTCGCGCGAGCGCTCCGTGATGTCCACGGGCGGGTTGCCGAAGTTCGAATAGCTCAGGAACGCCACGCGCGGTTCGCTGCCGAGCTGGCGCGCCTTCGCCGCCGCCTGGGTGGCGATGTCGACCATGACGTCCGGGCTCGGCCGCTCGTGCACGGAGGAGTCCGCGATGAACAGCGTGCGGTTGCGCAGCACATGGACTGTCAGGCCGAAGATCTGCTCGCCCGGCCGCGGGTCGAAGACCCGGCGCACGTCCTTCAGGCAGGTTGAGAAGCGGCGCGATACGCCGGTTACCATTACATCCGCGTCGCCGAGCGCGACCATGCACGCGGCGAAGACGTTGCGGTTCTGGTTCACCACACGCGCGCAGTCCCGGTACATCATGCCCTGCCGCTGCAGCCGCTCGTAGAGGAAGTCGATGTACTTCTCGCGGTCTTCGGCGAGCGCGGCGTTGTGAATCTTCAGCTCGCCGGCGTTGGACAGGCCGAGCTCCTCGATCCTCGCCCGCACGACCTTTTCGCGGCCGATCAGGATCGGCTCGCCGAGGCCCTGGTTGCGGTAGGAGAGCGCCGCGCGGATCACGCGTTCGGATTCGCCCTCGGCAAAGACGACGCGCCGCGGGCTGGAGCGCACGGCTTCGTAGGTGGCCTCGATCACCGAGGAGGTCGGGTCGAGCCGCTGCGCCAACGCGCGGCGGTACTCGTCCATGTCCTCGATCGGCTGGCGTGCCACGCCCGTGTCCATCGCCGCCTGGGCGATGCGCGGCGGGACGTATTGCATGAGCCGGGGGTCGAACGGCACCGGGATGATGTAGTCCGGCCCGTATTGCAGGTGCTCGCCCGAATAGGCGGCGTCGACCTCGTCGGGCACATCCTCGCGCGCCAGTTCGGCCAGCGCCTGGGCGCAGGCGATTTTCATCTCGTCGTTGATCGTGCGTGCGCGCACGTCGAGCGCGCCGCGGAAGATGTAGGGGAAGCCGAGGACGTTGTTCACCTGGTTCGGGTAGTCCGAGCGGCCGGTCGCGACGATGGCGTCGTCGCGCACCTCGCGGACCTCCTCCGGCGTGATCTCGGGATCCGGGTTGGCCATCGCGAAAATGATCGGGTTTTTTGCCATCGACTTGACCATCTTCTTGGTGACCGACCCGGCGACGGACAGGCCGAAGAAGACGTCCGCGCCTTCCATCGCGTCCTCGAGCGAGCGCGCCTTGGTCTTCACTGCATGGGCCGACTTCCACTGGTTCATGCCGTCGGTGCGGCCCTGGTAGATCACGCCCCGGCTGTCGCACAGGATCGCCTGGTCGTGGGGCAGCCCCATGGCCTTCATCAGCTCGATGCAGGCGATGGACGCGGCGCCCGCGCCGTTGACGACGATGGTGATGTCCTTGATGTCGCGGTTCGTCAGGTCGAGGGCGTTGATCATGCCCGCCAGCGACACGATCGCGGTGCCGTGCTGGTCATCGTGGAAGATGGGGATGTCCATCGCCTCGCGCAGGCGCTGCTCGATGATGAAGCATTCCGGCGCCTTGATGTCCTCCAGGTTGATGCCGCCGAATGTCGGACCCAGGAAGCGCACGCAGTTGACGACCTCGTCGACATCCTCGCTGTCGACCTCGAGATCGATTGCGTCGATGTCGGCGAAGCGCTTGAACAGGACGGACTTGCCCTCCATCACCGGCTTGGAGGCCAGCGCGCCGATATTGCCGAGACCCAGCACGGCCGTGCCGTTGGACACGACGGCCACCAGGTTGCCGCGCGCCGTGTAGTCGTAGGCGTCGTTGGGGTTTTTGGCGATCTCCACGCAAGGGGCGGCGACCCCCGGCGAATAGGCGAGCGACAGGTCGCGCTGCGTGGTCAGCGGCTTGGTCGCGTTGACCTCGATCTTGCCCGGCTTGCCGGTCCGGTGCATGTGCAGGGAATCGATGTCGAGCTGCGACATCTTCTTCTCGTCATTCTTCGATTTTTCAGCCATTTGGGGCGCCTGTCGTCCGGCCAGAGAGGTAGGGAAAACGAGCGTGGCCCCGTGCGCGGTGCCCGTCAAGAACTGGCTTGGGTGCCCGGTTCGCACGGCGGCCGTTTTGTCCACCCGCGCGGGGCTTTCGAAGGCCGGGGTCGCGGCGTATATGATGACGGTTCACCATGTCCGCCTCCCGCACCAAATCCAAGGACGGCCCGGCCGCGTCCGCCGGCGCGTCGCCCATGCTGGCCCAGTGGCACGAGGCGAAGGCGGCCTATCCGGACTGCCTGCTGTTTTTCCGGATGGGGGATTTCTACGAGCTGTTCTTCGACGACGCGGTGGCGGCCGCCGGGTCGCTCGATATCGCGCTGACGACGCGCGGCCAGCACAAGGGCGAGCCCGTGCCGATGGCCGGGGTCCCGGTGCATGCAGCCGAGCAGTACCTGCCGCGCCTAATCCGCGCCGGGCACCGGGTCGCGGTGTGCGAACAGATGGAGGATCCGGCCGAGGCGAAGAAGCGCGGGTCGAAATCGATCGTCCGGCGCGACGTCGTGCGGGTGATCACGCCCGGCACGCTGAGCGAGGACACGCTGCTCGACGCGCGCCGCCACAACTACCTCGCGTCCTGCGCGAACGTGCGCGACGAATTCGGGCTGGCATGGCTCGACATGTCGACGGGCGAGGTGTGGATGCAGCCGCTGCCGAAGGACGCCGGCGCGGGCATGCTCGCCGCCGCACTGGCGCGGATCGGGCCCGGCGAACTGCTGCTGCCCGACAATCTGGTCGACCGGCCCGACCTGTCGGCCCTGCGCGACGACCTGGAGGACGTGCTGACGCCCCTGCCGGCGAGCCGGTTCGACTCGGAGAACGCGCGCAAGCGGATCATGGAGACCTACGACGTCGGCGCGCTGGATGCCTTCGGGGACCCGGGCCGGGCGGAGATCGCGGCGGCGGGCGCGCTGCTCGACTATCTGGCGCTGACCCAGGTCGACCGCATGCCCCGCCTCGCGCGCCCGCGCCGCCTGCCGCCGCCGGGATCCGCGGGCGCGGTGATGGAGATCGACGCGGCCACGCGGCGCAACCTCGAACTGGCCCAGACGCTTGGCGGGGAGCGCAAGGGATCGCTCCTGTCGGTCATCGACCGCACCGTGACCGGGGCCGGCGCGCGGCTGCTGACCGAGCGGCTCGCCGCGCCGCTCACCGATCTCGACGCCATCGCGGGCCGGCTGGACGCGGTCGCGCTGTTCGTTGACGACGGCGCGCGGCGCGAACGGGTGCGCGAGGCGCTGCGCCAGGTGCCGGACATCGAGCGCGCCTTGTCGCGGCTTGCGCTCGGACGCGGCGGCCCGCGCGACCTGGCGGCGGTCCGTGCCGGGCTTCATGGCGCGAGGGATCTGCGCGACGTGCTGGAGGACGTCGCCGTCCTGCCGCCGTCTCTGGACGAGGTGCGCTCCGGCCTCGGGGACCACGAGATCCTGACCGGCGAGCTCGTTCGCGCGCTGGCGTCCGACCTGCCGCTCGCCGCGCGCGACGGGGGTTTCATTGCCGCGGGCTACTCCGATGACCTTGATGCGCAGCGCGCCCTGCGCGACGACAGCCGGCAGCTCGTTGCTGGGCTGCAGGCGAAGTATGCAGACGCGACGGGGGTCGCGGCCCTGAAGGTCCGCCACAACAACGTGCTCGGCTATTTCGTCGAGGTCAGCGCGGCGCACGCCGAACGCCTGATGGATGCGGGCAAAGAGGCGGCGGCCGAGACCTACGGCCTGATCCACCGCCAGACGATGGCGAATGCGGTGCGGTTCACGACGGTGGAGCTGTCGGAACTCGACGACAAGATCGCCCGGGCAGGTGAGCGCGCGCTGGCGATCGAGCTCGAGCTGTTCGAGCGCCTGGCGGCGATGGTTCTCGGCAGTGCCGAGGCGGTTGCGCAGGCCGCGCGCGCGCTTGCGGTCCTGGACGTCAGCGCCGGCCTTGCCGAGCTTGCGGTACGCGCCCGATACACGCGCCCGACGCTGGCCGAAGAACCGGTGTTTCGTGTTCACGGCGGGCGGCACCCGGTCGTCGAGGCGATGCTCGAGGACGGGCCGGGCGCGTTCGTGGCCAATGACTGCGACCTGTCCGGAACCGACGCGGGCGCCGGGCGTCTCTGGCTGGTGACCGGCCCGAACATGGCCGGCAAGTCGACCTTCCTGCGCCAGAACGCGCTCATCGCGATCCTGGCCCAGATCGGGTCGTTCGTGCCTGCCGACGAGGCCGAGATCGGCGTCGTCGACCGGCTCTTTTCCAGGGTCGGGGCGGCCGACGACCTGGCGCGCGGCCGCTCGACGTTCATGGTGGAAATGGTCGAGGCCGCGGCGATCCTCAACCAGGCGGGTCCGCGCGCGCTGGTGATTCTCGACGAGATCGGCCGGGGCACCGCGACCTTCGACGGGCTGTCGATCGCGTGGGCGACCGTCGAACACCTGCACGACGTCAACCGCTGCCGGACGCTGTTCGCGACCCACTTCCACGAGCTCACCCGGCTCGCCGGCCGGCTGGACGAGCTGTCCTGCCACACCATGCGGGTCAAGGAATGGCAGGACGACATCGTGTTCCTGCACGAGGTCGGTGACGGCGCGGCCGACCGGTC
>JAEPNS010000035.1:6321-12811 GCA_017643325.1 Alphaproteobacteria bacterium
TTCACGTCGGCAAGCTCGCGGGCCTCCCGCCCGCCGTGGTCGCGCGCGCGAGCGAGGTGCTCGCGCTTCTGGAGGCGGGGGACCAGGCCAGCGCCCTGTCGCGGCTGGCCGACGACCTGCCGCTGTTCCAGGCCGCCGCCGCAGCGGTCGAGCCGGGTCCCGGCGACGCCCCGCCCGGCGACGCGGTGCGCGCGCTGCTGTCAGAGGTCGACCCGGATTCGCTGACCCCGCGCGAGGCGCTGGAGTGGCTGTACCGCCTGAAGGCCGCGCTCGATGCGTAGGCTGCTGCACGACCTGATGGCGCTGGCCGGGTTCGGCGCGGTCGAGGAGGTGATGCAGCACCGCAGTTTCCGGATCTACCTGGTGGGCCACATCCCGAACGTCGTCGGGATCTGGGTGGTGCGCATCGCCATCGGCTGGCTCGCCTGGGAGCTGACCGGCTCGAGTTTCTGGGTCGGCGCCGTCGCGGCGGCCGACGCCTTACCGGTGATGCTCTTCGGCCCGGTCGGCGGGGTCATGGCCGACCGGCTCGACCGCAAGCATATCGCGGTGGTGACCCAGGCCATCCTCACCGTGATCGCCGTGCTGCTGACCGTGACCACCGTCTCCGGCTTCATCACGATCTGGCTGCTGTTCGGCTTCGCGCTGGCGCGCGGCATCACGTTCTCCTTCTGGCAGCCGGTCCGCCTTGCGCTGATGCCGAACCTCGTGCCGCGCGCGCAGCTGCCGACGGCCATTGCGCTCAACTCCTCGACCTTCAACGCCGCCCAGTTCATCGGCCCCGCTTTCGCGGCCGTTCTGCTGACCGCCGGCGGGCCTGGCCTCGCCTTCGCGTTCAACATCTTCGCGGCAGCGGTGATGGTCTGGGCGTTGGCCCAGGTGGAACTGCCGCCCAGGGCGTCGACCGGCGGCGCGCGGGCGTCATTTCTTGACGACGCGCTCGCGGGCATCCGCTACGGCGCGTCCCATCCCGGGATCGGCCCGATGCTGTTCCTGCTGCTGATTCTCGGCACCATGATCCGCCCCCTCACCGAGCTGCTCTCCGCGGTCGCGGGCGCGGTCTTCCTGCTCGAGGTCGGGGGATTCTCGGCCATGGCGTCGTCGGTCGGGATCGGCGCCATGGTCGGTGCGATCTGGATGCTGCGCCGGGGCAACGCCGGCAACTCGACGGATATCGCGCTGTCGGCAGGCCTGGTGGGCGGGACCGCGGCACTTCTGGTGATCGCCGTCGCGTGGTTTCCCTTCGCCCTCCTCTGCCTCGCCCTGCTCGGCTTTTCGATGACGGCGGGCGGAATCGCGACCCAGCAGGTGCTCCAGTTTGCGGTGCCGGACGAGATGCGCGGTCGGGTGCTTGGCCTTTTCGGAATGGTTTTCCGCGCCGGCCCGGCGCTCGGCGCACTGGCGATCGGAGCGATCGGCGACCTGGTCGGGCTGACCTGGCCGATACTCGTCGCCGCGGCGGCGGGGCTCGGCGTCTTCATGCTTGCCTGGTCGCGGCGCGCGCGTCTGCGCGCCGCGCTGGAAACACCGCCGGAAGAGGCAGCACCCGGCGCGCCTGCGGCGAACCGCGCGGCCGAATAGGCCGTGGGTGTCAAAGCCGCGCCGACGTTGTAGAACGGAGCCGTCATGGCGAGCCGCAAACGCAAACGCGACCTGATCGACCGCGCGCAGCTGGAAGACGAGATCGTCTCCGCCTGCGCGGACGCGGGGTCGGATTCCGAACGGCGCAAGATCGTTCTCGAGAAACTGCGCACCGCGATCGACGCCGGGCGCGCGCAGGTTCAGGCGCGCTTCGAGGCGAACGAGATCGACGGCAACAAGGCCAAGTCGGAGCTCGCCTTCCTGTTCGATCAGGCGATCCGCATCGTCCACGATTCGGCCGCGCGCGCCTATCCGGCCGCCAACCCGACCGAAGGGGACCGCATGGCCGTCGTCGCGGTCGGCGGCTACGGGCGCGGTGAGCTGGCGCCCTATTCAGACATCGACCTGCTGTTCCTGTTCCCCTGGAAGCAGACGGCCCATGGCGAGCAGATCGTCGAGTACATGCTCTACATGCTGTGGGACCTGGGCCTGAAGGTGGGGCACTCGACGCGCTCGATCGAGGACTGCACGCGACTGGCAAAGCGCGACCTCACCATCCGCACGGCGCTGCTGGAGGCGCGCTACCTGTGGGGCGACCAGGAGCTGTTCCTTGAGTTGCGCAAGGCGTTCAACGACGACGTCAAGTCGCGCTCGGCGATGGACTTCATGACCGGCAAGCTCGCCGAACGCGACGAGCGCCACGAAAAGATGGGCGACAGCCGCTACTACGTCGAGCCGAACATCAAGGACGGCAAGGGCGGGCTGCGCGACCTGCAGACGCTCTACTGGATCGCGAAATACGCCTACGACGTCGACAGTGTGGCGGAACTGGTCGACCGGGGGGTCATCACGCGGGCCGAGGCGCGCAACTTCAACAAGGACCAGAACTTCCTCTGGTCGGTGCGTTTCCACCTGCACTACATCTCGGGCCGCGCCGAGGAACGCCTCACCTTCGACGTGCAGACCCAGATCGCCGAGCGCATGGGCTACGCCGAACGGGCCGGCGCGTCGGGCGTCGAGCGCTTCATGAAGCACTATTACATTGTCGCCAAGGATGTCGGCGACCTGACGCGGATCTTCTGTGCGGCGATCGAGGCGGAGAATATGAGCCGGCCGATGATCCGGCTGCCGCGCATCCGAAAGCCGCGTGACCTGATGGGTTTCGATCTCGATCGCGACCGGCTGACCGTCACGTCGGACAGCCAGTTTGCCGAGGACCCCGTGGCACTGATCCGCCTGTTCTACGTGGCGCACAACGAGGGGTTCGACATCCACCCGCACGCCCTGCGGCTGGTGACCCAGAGCCTGAAGCTGATCGACAAGGCCGTTCGGGAGGACCCCGAGGCGAACCGGATGTTCGTCGAGATGGCGACGTCGATCGATTCGCCGGAACTGGTGCTGACACGGATGAACGAGGCCGGCGTGTTCGGCAAGTTCCTGCGCGACTTCGGCCGGGTCGTCGGGCAGACCCAGCATGACATGTATCACGTCTATACGGTCGACGAGCACACGATCCAGGCGATCGGCCTGCTCGCCAAGATCGAGCGGGGCGAGCTCAAGACCGAGCATCCCGTCGCGAGCGAGGTGATCCACAAGGTGTCGTCGCGCCGCGCGCTGTATCTCGCCGTTCTGTTCCACGACATTGCGAAGGGCCGCGGCGGTGACCACTCGGTGCTCGGGGCGCGCGTCGCCAAGCGCGTGTGCCCGCGTCTCGGGCTCGAGGCGGAGGAATGCGAGACGGTCGAGTGGCTGGTGCGCGAGCACCTCGTCATGAGCAACGTCGCGCAGAAGCGCGACCTGAACGATCCCAAGACGATCCACGACTTCGTGGAGATCGTGCAGTCGCCCGAGCGGCTCCGGCAGCTCCTGTGCCTGACCGTGGTCGACATGCGCGCGACCGGGCCCAACGTCTGGAACAACTGGAAGGCGGAGCTTCTGCGCGAGCTGTATCACGCCGCGGGCGACGTGATGTCGGGCGGCCAGCTCACCGATGCGCGCGCCGACCGGGTTGCGGCGGCGAAGGGCCGCCTGCGCGAGGCGCTGGCGGACTGGCCCGAAGAGGATATCGAGGCGCATTTCGAGCGCGGCTACGCCGGCTACTGGCTCACGTTCGACACGGACACGCTGGCCCATCAGGCGCGGGTGATCCGCGAGGCGGAGCAGCAGGGCCTGCCGTTGTCGATCCGCACCCGCGTGCGCAACGACATCGATGTCACCGAACTCACGATCTACACCCAGGACCACCCGGGGCTGTTCTCGCGCGTGGCGGGGGCCATCTCGGCCGTCGACGCCAACATCGTCGATGCAAAGGCCTTCACCACACCCCAGGGCATGGCGCTCGAGACCTTCTGGCTTCAGGACAATGCCGACTCGGCGCTTTCGGCCTCAGGAACCCTCGCGAAGCTGACGGTGCAGATCGAGCGCGCGCTGGCGGGCGAGATGAAGCGCGAGGAGGCCCATGCGCAGCGCACCTTCGTTCCGGAGCGCATCAAGGTGTTCAAGGTGCCGCCGCGCGTGATCATCGACAACACCGCAAGCGCGACCCACACCGTGATCGAGATCAACGGCCGGGACCGGCCCGGCTTCCTGTATTCCGTCACGCGCGCGCTGTTCGGCCTGTCGCTCCAGATTTCCTCGGCGAAGATCTCGACCTTCGGCGAGCGGGCCGTGGACGTCTTTTACGTGAAGGACAGCTTTGGCACGAAGATTACGCACGAATCCCGGCTCGCTAAGATCCGCGAGACCCTGCTCGACGCGATCCGGGAGGACGAACCCGAGTCCGCGCGCGACGCCGCCGAATAGTCCGCCGCGCCGATCCATGCCATGACGTCGGTCCTTGCGCCCATCGCCGCCCTCCTGTTCGGGGTCGCCCTGCTCCTGCTGGGAAGCGGGCTGCAGGGCACCCTGCTCGGAATCCGCGGGGCCATCGAGGCGTTCTCTCCGACAATGATCGGCCTGGTGATGACGGCCTACTACGGCGGTTTCGCGCTGGGGTGTCTGTTCAACGCGCGTGTGATCGAACGGGTCGGCCATATCCGCACTTTCGCGGCCTTCGCCTCGCTCGCGTCGGCCGCGGCCATCGTCTTCCCCGTCTTTGTCGAGCCCTGGTCGTGGCTCGCGCTGCGCGTGGTCACGGGCTTCTGCTTTGCGGGGCTCTACATGGCGATCGAGAGCTGGCTGAACGGGCGCGTATCGAATGAAAGCCGCGGCCGGCTCCTGGCCGTCTACATGATTGTGAACCTCGGCTCGATCGCCGCGGCGCAGCAGCTTCTCAACCTTGCGGACCCGGCGGGCTTTATCCTGTTTGTCCTGTCGTCGGTGCTGATCTCGCTCGCGCTCGTGCCGGTGGCGCTCACCACGTCGGCGGCGCCCGCGCCCGTGCCGACCGGGCGCATGGGGCTCGGCGAACTATATTTGGTCTCACCCCTGGCCGTGGTGGGTGCGTTCGCCATCGGGCTCGTGAACGGTGCGATGTGGGGCCTGATCCCGCTCGCGGCGATCCAGACCGGCAGCGACACGGCGGAGGTTGCGGCGTTCATGAGCGTGATCGTGCTCGGCGGCGTGGCGCTCCAGTGGCCCGTCGGGCGGCTGTCAGACATGCTCGACCGACGACACGTGCTGATCGGTGCGAGCCTCGTGCTGCTCCTGTCGAGCGTTGCGCTCTTTGGCCTGCCGGAGAGTGACCGCATGGTCGTGATGGCGCTGGGCTTCGTGCTCGGCGGGATGAACCTCGTGATCTATCCGCTGTGCGCCGCCCATATCAACGACCGTATCGTGCACGAGGATCTGGTGCAGGCGAACGCAACGCTGCTGCTCGTGCTGGGCGTCGGGGCGGCCGTCGGGCCGGTGCTCGGCGGCATCGTCATGGACGGGTTCGGGCCGCTCAGCGTCTACCTCTATATGGCGGCGGTATCGGCGGTGTTTGCCCTGTTCGGCCTCTACCGGCTCCGCCAGGCCGACGCGACGCCCGAGGACGAACAGGTCGCGTTCGAGCCGGTCGGTCCGGCCCCGACCACGCCGGTCCTCGATCCGCGCATCGACCCGGACGAGATCGGGCCGCCGTCCTGACCCGCCTTTTCTTCGCCCCGGTTTCCCGGTAAGAGCGCCGGATGCCACTCTTTCGCGCCATTGCGACGGTCGGCGGCTGGACCATGGGCAGCCGCGTGCTCGGATTCGTGCGCGACCTCTTCATTGCGGGCTTCCTCGGTGCGGGCCAGGTCAGCGACGCCTTCTTCGTCGCGCTTCAATTCCCGAACATCTTCCGGCGCCTGTTCGCTGAGGGCGCGTTCAACGCGGCCTTCGTGCCGCTGTTCGCGGGTGAGCTGACCCAGCACGGCAGGGCCGCCGCGCGCGAGTTCGCCGAGCGCGTGTTCGGCGTGATGCTGCTGATCCTGCTGGTGCTGACCTTCCTGGTCGAGATTTTCATGGCCGAGGTCATGAGCGTGGTGGCAGGCGGGTTTCGTGATGATCCCGAGAAGTTCCAGCTCGCGGTCGACCTCGCCCGGCTGACGTTCCCCTATCTCCTGTTCGTCTCGCTCGCCGCGATGATGTCGGGAATCCTGAATACGCTGGAGCGTTTCGTCGCGGCAGCGGCGGCGCCGATCCTCCTGAACGTGGTGCTGATCGCGGCCCTGGTCGGTGTCTCGCTCGAGTGGTTTCCTGACCCCGGCCGGGCCCTCAGCTGGGGCGTCCTGATCGCGGGCATCGGCCAGTTCGCCTGGTTGTCGGCGGCCTGCGCGCGCGCGGGCCTGCTGCCGCGCGTGCCCCGCTTTGTGATGGGCCCGCGGGTGCGCCGGCTGTTCGTGCTGATGGGGCCGGGAATACTCGGCGCCGGGGTCTACCAGATCAACGTGCTGATCGGCGTGCGGCTGGCCTCCGAGCTGCCCGAGGGCTCGGTGTCGTTTCTCTA
>JAEPNS010000035.1:12829-15400 GCA_017643325.1 Alphaproteobacteria bacterium
CGCTTGGCGTGGTCGGTGCGGCTGTCGGGGTCGCGCTGCTGCCGCTCCTGTCGCGCCAGCTCAAGGCCGACGACCAGGAGGGTGCGCGCGAAAGCCAGAACCGGGCGCTCGAGTTTTCGATGTTGCTGACCATTCCCGCTGCCGCGGCGCTGATCGTGCTGGCGCGCCCGATCGTCACGGTGCTCTTCCAGCGCGGCGCGTTCGATGCGGCGGATGCTGCGGCGACCGCCGCCGCGCTGGCGGCCTTCGCAGTGGGACTGCCGGCCTATGTGCTCATCAAGGCCCTCGCGCCTGGCTTCTTCGCGCGCGAGGACACGGCGACCCCGGTCAAGATCGCGGCGGCGGCGCTGGTCCTCAATGTGGCGATCGCACTCGCCCTGATGCCGATGCTCGCCCATGTGGGCATCGCGCTGGCGACGGCGATCTCGTCGTCCTTCAACGCGGCGCTCCTGGCGACGTTTCTTTACCGGCGCGGGCTGCTGCGTCCTGACCGGCGGCTGATCGACCGCCTCGTGCGGATCGTTCTTGCGGCGGGACTGATGGCCGTAGCGCTCTGGCTTGGCGGCAAGCCGATGTCGGAGCTCCTGACGCGAAGTGATGCGGCGGGGGTCGGTGCGCTCGCACTGCTCGTGGTCGGCGGGATCCTGGTCTACGGCGTGCTGGCGCAGCTGCTGCGCGCCACGTCTCTGGTCGAGATGCGCGCGATGATGCGGCGGGGAACGCCCGCCGCCTGACCTGCCACGCTTGACCTGTTGCTGCGGCGCGGCCATAACCCGCGCCATCATTTTTGACACCCTCGGGCGTCCACACCCCAAGGAGCGATCCATGAGCCGCGTTTTCTCCGGCGTCCAGCCCACGGGCGACCTTCATCTCGGCAACTATCTCGGCGCCATCCGTAACTTCGTCGGCCTGCAGGACGACCACGAGTGCATCTACTGCGTCGTCGACATGCATGCGATCACGGTCTGGCAGGATCCGGCCCAGCTCGCGCCGCACACCCGCGAGGTGGCCTCGGCCTTCCTCGCATCGGGTATCGACCCGAAGACCTCGATCATCTTCAACCAGTCGCGCGTCTCCGCCCATGCCGGGCTGGCCTGGGTGTTCAATTGCGTGGCGCGCATGGGCTGGCTCAACCGGATGACCCAGTTCAAGGAAAAGGCGGGCAAGCATCGCGAGAATGCGAGCGTCGGTCTCTACGTCTATCCGAACCTGATGGCCGCCGACATCCTCGCCTACAAGGCGACCCATGTGCCTGTCGGTGAAGACCAGAAGCAGCACCTGGAGCTGACGCGCGACATCGCGATCAAGTTCAACAATGATTTCGGGACGGAGTTCTTCCCGGTCACCGAGCCGTTGATCTTCGGCGAGGCGACGCGCGTCATGAGCCTGCGCGACGGCACCAAGAAGATGTCCAAGTCGGATCCGTCGGAATATTCGCGCATCAATCTGACCGACGGCGCCGACGATATCGCGACCAAGATCCGCAAGGCGCGCACCGACCCGAACGAATTGCCCGGCACCGAAGCTCTCGATGCGGACGGGACGACACTCAGGTCCGACGCCGTGGCCGAGCGCCCCGAAGCCTTCAATCTGATCTCGATCTATGCGGCGCTGTCCGGGCAGGACATGGCCGCGACCCTCGACCAGTTCGCGGGCGCACAGTTCAGCACCTTCAAGGGCGAGCTGGCCGACCTGTCGGTCGCGAAGCTCGGGCCGATCGGCGCGGAGATGCAGCGGCTGATGGCCGACCCCGGCCACGTGGACGGTGTGCTGGCCGACGGCGCGGAGCGCGCCGCGGCGATCGCCGAACCGATCCTTCGCGACGTGCACAAGATCGTCGGGTTTCTCGGCGCCTGACTCAGGCTTCCGGCGCGAACACCTGCTGGGGCGTTTCGACGCCCCTGAGCATGTGTGTGCCGAGATCGCGCAGCCGCGCGTCCGCGGAGTCCGCGAACGCCCTCGAGATCAGGGTGGGCTCGCCCAGTTCGCCGGCGAGCGCCTCGAGGCGGGCGGCGTGGTTGACCGCGGGTCCGATGACGGTGAAATCGAGGCGCGTCGCACCGCCGATGTTGCCGTAGGACACCTCGCCGAGATCGAGTGCCAGCGACCAGGAAAGGCCGGACGCCGTGCCGCTGCGTGCCGCCTTCATCGCCGCCAGTGCGGCGCGGCAGGCGTCCCGGGAGGGGCGTTTCTCGTCCACCTCGAAGATCGCCAGCACACCGTCGCCCAGGAATTTCAGGACTTCCCCGCCCGCATCCTCGATCGCGCCGACGACACTCTCGAAATGGGCGTCGAGCACGGCGAGCAGGTTGTCGCGCGCCGTGGTTTCGGTCAGCGCGGTGAAGCCCCGCAGGTCGCTGATCCAGACCACCGCGCGGATCGTTTCCGCGAAACCGCGGCGAATTCCGCCCTGCAGTATCCGCTGCCCGGTGCGCTGCCCGACATATGTGTCGAGGACCGTGCGCGCGATGCGGTCGTGCGTTTCGGCCTCGACGCTGAGAGAAGCGACCTGGGCAATGCGGGACAGTGCGGCGATGTCCTCGTCCGAAAAGCCCTCGGGCGCGTCGGACT
>JAEPNS010000360.1 GCA_017643325.1 Alphaproteobacteria bacterium
ATCGCGGCGAACTGACCATCCAGAGCGTGCCCGGCGAGGGCAGCACCTTCACGGTCACATTGCGGCTTGCGAACTGAACGGCGGCGTCCGGACGCATCTATCCACCGCGCCGGGCCCCTGTGTCACGAAACTGAAACATTAATGTCACATGACTATCGCGGGCAGCCCATACGGTCGCGCCCGCGAACGTGATCGGCCCAACTGCGGGCGGGCGCGGCCGCTGAAACCACGCCAAACTCACATATTCTCCAAGAGAGGCATCCGTGAAAATCAAGACTCTGACCCTCGCAGCAGCGGTCACAGTGGGTGTTGTCGGCGCCGCCGAGGCCCGCGACCAGATCCGCATCGTCGGTTCGTCCACCGTATTCCCGTTCTCCACCGCCGTGGCCGAGCAGTTCGGCAAGACCTCCAGCTTCACGACCCCGGTCGTCGAGAGCACCGGATCGGGCGGCGGCATGAAGCTGTTCTGTGCCGGCGTCGGCGAAGACCACCCGGACATCACCAACGCATCGCGCCGGATCAAGAAGTCCGAGTTCGAGAACTGCACGAAGAACGGCATCGACATCACCGAGGTGAAGGTCGGGTTCGACGGCATCGTGCTGGCGAACGCCAAGAGCGGCCCGAGCCTAGACCTGACGCTCGAGCAGGTGTTCCTGGCGCTGGCCAAGGAAATTCCGGTCGACGGCAAGCTGGTCGCCAACCCGAACACCATGTGGTCGGATATCGACCCGTCGCTGCCGAACGCGAAGATCGAGGTTCTCGGCCCGCCGCCGACCTCCGGCACCCGTGACGCGTTCGTCGAGATCGCCATGGAAGGCGGCTGCAAGACGCTCGCCGGCGCGAAGGATCTCGGCCTGGCGAAGAAGGCCTGCCACGAAATCCGCGAGGACGGCGCCTTCATCGAGGCCGGTGAGAACGACAACCTGATCGTGCAGAAGCTCGAGGCCAATCCGGCCGCCTTCGGCATCTTCGGCTTCAGCTTCCTCGACCAAAACTCCGACAAGGTGAAGGGCGCCAAGATCAATGGCACCGAGCCCGAGTTCGAGGAAATCGCCGCTGGCAACTACCCCGTCTCGCGTTCGCTGTACTTCTACGTGAAGCAGCAGCATGTCGGCGTGATCCCGGGCATCAAGGAGTATGTCACGGAGTTCACCAGCGACACCGCGTGGGGCCCGGATGGCTACCTCGTCGACAAGGGCCTGATCCCGCTGCCGGACGCCGATCGCGCTGCGATGGCCAAGTCGGCACAGGGCCTCGAATCCCTCTCCATGTAAGTCGGTTTCCGGCGGCCCGCTTCGCACCGCGCGAGACGGGCCGCCGGACCTCCGCTGACCGAACGACCAGACTTCTCCCGCACCGGCCCCGATAACAGCATGAACTCCCTGATCCTCGTTGCCGTTCTGCTGTTTCTCGCGGCCGTCGGTTACCAGATCGGCCGCAAGCGAGCGCTCGCCGGTGCCGGCGGCACGATTCAGGGCCTCCACTCCCTGCCCAGCTACTACGGCGCCTATGTCGCGCTTTGGTGCGGCATACCGGCGCTCCTTCTCGTCGGCCTCTGGCTGGCCTTCCAGGCAACCATCGTCGAAAACATGGTCATCGCCGGCCTGCCGGACCAGGCACAGGGCCTGTCGTCCGGTGAGCTGAACCTGCTGATGAGCGACATCCGCAACCTGGCGCGCGGCGACATCACGACCCGCGAGCCGAGCCCGATGGTCCTCGCCGCCGCGGAACGCTACAACGAACTGCGCGACTTCGGCTTCGCAACCATGGTCGCGCTCGGCCTCGCACTCGGCCTCGGCGGTCTCGCCATCGGCTGGCGCTCGATCGGACCGAGTTTCCGCGCCCGCCCGCGCGTCGAACGCATCGTCCACTGGATTCTCATCATTGCCTCGGCGATCGCGATCCTGACGACCGTCGGCATCGTCCTGTCGCTGCTGTTCGAATCGATCCGGTTTTTCAGCCGGGTCTCCCCGATCGAGTTCCTGTTCGGGCTGAACTGGAGCCCGCAGACCGCGCTGCGCGCCGACCAGGTCGGCGCGACCGGCGCCTTCGGCGCCGTCCCGATCTTCGCGGGCACCATGCTCATCACGGTCATCGCCATGTGCGTCGCGGTCCCGATCGGGCTGTTCTCGGCGATCTACATGGCCGAGTACGCGACACCGAGATTCCGCGCCGTGATCAAGCCGGTGCTCGAAATCCTCGCGGGCATCCCGACGGTGGTGTACGGGTTCTTCGCCGCGCTGACGATCGCGCCCTTCTTCCGGGGATTCGGCGAATCCATCGGCCTCGACGTGGCGTCGGAGAGCGCTCTGGCAGCAGGCGTGGTCATGGGCATCATGATCATCCCGTTCGTCTCGTCCCTGTCGGATGATGTGATCAACGCGGTGCCGCAATCCTTGCGCGACGGTTCCTTCGCGATGGGCGCGACCCACTCAGAGACCATCAAGCAGGTCATCATCCCCGCCGCGCTTCCCGGAATCGTGGGAAGCGTGCTTCTCGCCGTGAGCCGCGCTATCGGCGAGACCATGATCGTGGTCATGGCGGCCGGGCTGGCCGCGAACCTGACGGCCAACCCGCTCGAAGCCGTCACCACGGTGACCGTGCAGATTGTCACGCTGCTTGTCGGCGACCAGGAATTCGACAGCTCCAAGACGCTGGCCGCCTTCGCGCTGGGCCTCGTGCTGTTCGTGATCACGCTGTGCCTGAACATCATCGCGCTGCGCGTCGTGCGCAAGTATCGAGAAAAGTATGACTGACCTTCCCGCCAACGACGCCGCCGTTCCCGCCCGCAAGCGCGACGAGGCACTGGTGCGCACGCGTTACCGCGCGGAGCGGCGCTTCCGGGCCTACGGGCTCGCCGCGATCATGATCGCGCTGGGCATGCTCGCGGTCCTGCTCGTGAGCATCATCAGCGCGGGCCTGCCTGCCTTCACGACAACCGAGGTCGCCATCGACCTCCAGTTCAAGGCCGAGGATATCGACCCCAACGGAAACGCGGACCCGTCCGAGCTCAGGGACGGCAACTATCGCGGGGCGTTGCTGGATTCGCTGCGCGCGGAGTTCCCCGGCGCCGAGACCCGCAAGGGACGGCGTGACGCGCTGAACATGATCAGCAACAACGTCACCTTCGTCATGCGCGACATGGTCCTCGAGGACCCGTCGATCATCGGGACCACCCAGAGAGTGTGGGTGAAGGCCTCGGCGGACATCGACCAGCTCACAAAGGGTTCGATCGACCGCACGC
>JAEPNS010000361.1 GCA_017643325.1 Alphaproteobacteria bacterium
GTAGCGCTTGTAGTTCTGCGCTTCGGGATGGTCTTCCGCGAGCTCGCCCCAGAAGTAGCCGTGGAAATTCTCCTCGGCCATCAGGTAGGTCCCCCAGGGCGTCATGCCGCCGGCACAGTTGTTGACAGTGCCGAGGACCCGCGTGCCCGTCGAATCGGCGGAGGTTTTCAGACGGTCGTGCCCTGCGGCCGGTCCGGACAGGCGCATCGGGGTCTCGGCGGTGATACGCCGGTTGAGCGAGAGGTCGTCGGCCACCCGCCACTTGCCGCCGGCCTTCTCGACCTGCACGACCGAGCCGCCGTGCGCGGCCATCTCGATCGCGACGAGTTCGGCCGTCATGTCGGGGAATCCGTCCTTGTCCTGCCGGCCAATGCCCGGGAACATCACCTCTTCGCTGGTGTATTCGTGATTGACGCACAGAAGCGCGCGCTCGGAACTGTTCGACCCGAAGGGCAACGGTGCGTAGCCGATATAGTCGTTGTTGTAGCCGAACTGCATCGCCTGGGCGGACGCGGTCTGCGCCGCCGGCTCGAAGCCCGGCGCACCCTGCAAGACGCGATCGCCCCAACGGATCAGCACGTCGGCGCTGTAACCGGGCGCCACGTGATGGGTCTCATCCACGCCATGCGAAATCTCGTCGAACTTGAAGGGTGCCGCCGCAGCCGCCGCTGCGCGCGACACGAGGCTCTCGAGCGGGGTTGAGATCGCCGTGATCGCGGCGACGGCGGTCAGACCCCGAAGCATCCCGCGGCGCGAATAACGTACCTCGACGATATCGCCGAATGTATCGGCCTCGACCTGCCGCGCAGGCTCGTTCTCCGATGCCTCGAACGCCTCGGCGCGGGTTGCATAGTCTTCGGTGTGGGCCTTTGTCATCGATAGCTCCGTGTCGGGGTCTCTGTCAGTGTCGCCCATCCGTATCGCGCAACGCGCAAGCCACCGTGACACGCCGGTGACAGAACCGTGAATCGACTGCGGGATAGCTTAGCCCGTCCCGGCGACACGAAAAAAACGGCAGGCCGCCGTGGCGATCCTGCCGTTTCGATCGGCTGCGGCCTGTTGGAGGGCGTGCCGGCAGCCGTGGAGGTGGACGTCTCCAAATGGCGAACAAACATGTGATGTGGATGCCTGTCCGGTGCCGACGCTTCTAAAGGCCGCGGATGGATTTCGGGTGTCGGGCGGGTGACATTTTCATGACTCCGGGCGCATCCGCCGCGCTGAAGGTCAGGAATCGCTGCCCTTGATCTCGTTGTAGGCCTCGAGCGCGCGCTCCCGCGCGGCGGCATGATCGACCACAGGTTCGGGATAGTCGTCACCCAGAGACACCCCGGCATCCGCCAGGACATCGTCCGGCGCCTCCCAGGGCTTGTGGATCCACTTGTCGGGCAGCTCCGATAGCTCGGGCACCCATTCGCGGACATACGCGCCGTCGGGATCGAACTTCTCGCCCTGGGAGACCGGGTTGAAGATGCGGAAAAACGGTGCGGCGTCCGCACCGGAACCCGCGACCCACTGCCAGTTGCCCGCGTTGTTGGCGAGGTCGGCGTCCACCAGCGTATCCCAGAACCACGCCTCGCCCTCGCGCCAGTCGACCATGAGATCCTTGATCAGGAACGAGCCGACGACCATGCGCACCCGGTTGTGCATCCAGCCGGTGTGCCAGAGCTCGCGCAGGCCCGCGTCGACAATGGGATAACCCGTGCGCCCCTCCTGCCACGCGGCCAGGCCGTCCGGGTTGTCGGCCCAGGGGAAGTCATCGAACCGGTCCTTCCAGTTCTCGGTCGCGATCTTCGGGAAATGGAACAGCAGGTGGTGGTTGAAGTCGCGCCAGGCGAGCTCGCGAAGCAGGCTTTCCGCGCCCTTCGCCCGCGCCCCGCCCTCATCGAGCAGCTTTGCCCCCGCGCGCCACACCTGGTGCGGTGAAATCTCGCCCCAGTGCAGGTGCGGCGATAGGCGGGTCGTGCCGGACCGGTCGGGGCGGTCGCGGTCGTCGGGATAATCGGCGACCGCGTCGCCGAGGAACTGGGACAGACGTCCGCGCGCGGCCGCCTCGCCGACGGTCCACGACTTGCGGATTCCGCCCGCCCAGTCGGGCTTGGTCGGCAGCAACTCCCACGCAGCCAGGTCGTCACTCTCCGGCGCAGGCGCGGCGTCCAGCGCGTCCGGGATCGAGGACAGCTGCGGTGCCTGGTAGAGCTCGCGCAGCCGCTTCCAGTACGGCGTGAATACCTTGTAGGGCTCGCCTTGGCCGGTCTCGATCTCCCACGGCTCCAGCAGCAGCGAGCCGTTGAAACTCTCGGCCTCGAGGCCGTCGTCCTTGAGCGTTTCCTTGATGTCCGTGTCGCGGGCCACGGCCCAGGGTTCGTAGCAGCGGGACCAGTACACCGCACCGGCATCCGTCTCGCCGATCACGTTGCGCAGCACCTCCGCCGACCGGCCCCGGCGCAGGGTCAGCGACACGCCGCGGTCCTTCAGGTCCCCGGCCAGTGATTCGAGGCTGTGGTGCAGCCACCAGCGCGATGCGCCGCCGGGCACGCGCGTCCCTTCGGTCTCCTCATCGAGGATGTAGAGCGCCACGATCGGCCGTTCGGCGTTGACCGCGGCCGAAAGACCAGGGTTGTCGGCGATGCGCAGGTCCTGCCGGAACCAGACGATGGCGGGAGATGTCTCGGACATGGAGGTTTCTCGCGTGTTTCGACGTTCTCTACGTCAGGCGGCGCGCTTCGGATCGGGGATCAGCCTGTCCCGCCGGAAGCCGAACAGGCCGTTCCGCCCGATCATGAAAACCTGGAAGTCCCCTCTGAGAAGTCCGGCAATCGCCGGTTCGCGCGCGTTCAGGCCACCCGCGAAGGCCCCGAAGGCCGGCAGGATCAACAACCGCCCGTCGGTTGCGAAGCAACGCCCCGTGATCCGCCGCCCGCGCGCACGCACGGCGGCCTTGGGGTGGTAGTGCCCGATGATCTCGCCCGCGTTCAGTGTTCCGTCCGTACCATTGATGACGTCATGACGCAGAACGATGTCGCCGACGCGCAGTTCCTCCACCGCCACGCCGCCGTAGCCGTCCGGCGGCGCCGGGTCATGGTTGCCCGCGATCCAGACCCAGTCGCGCGCCGCGACCATCCGCGCCAGCCGGTTGCGGTCGGTCTCCGCCATCCGCGCCTCGCCCGCGAGGTCATGGAGCGTGTCGCCCATGCACACGACCCGCTTCGGC
>JAEPNS010000362.1 GCA_017643325.1 Alphaproteobacteria bacterium
TGATCGAGGCGGGTCTCAAATGCGTGCAGGGCAAGGCGATCGTGAACTCGATCAGCCTGAAAGAGGGCGAGGGACCGTTCCTCGAGCAGGCGCGCCTGATCCGCCGCTACGGCGCGGCGACAGTGGTGATGGCGTTCGACGAGGCCGGGCAGGCGGATACCGCGGACCGCAAGTTCGAGATCTGCAAGCGCTCCTACGAGCTGCTGACCGGCGAGGCCGGTTTTCCGGCCGAGGACATCATCTTTGATCCGAACATCTTCGCGGTCGCGACCGGGATCGAGGAGCACAACGAATACGCGATCGCCTTCATCGAGGCGACGAAACGCATCCGCGCGGAGCTTCCGCACTGCCATGTCTCCGGCGGCGTGTCGAACCTGTCCTTCTCGTTCCGCGGCAACAATGCCGTGCGCGAGGCGATGCACTCGGCGTTCCTGCTCCATGCCATCCGCGCGGGCATGGACATGGGCATCGTGAACGCGGGCCAGATCATGGTCTACGACGATATCCCGCCGGATCTGCTCGAGCGGATCGAGGACGTGCTGTTCAACCGCCGCGAGGATGCGACCGACCGGCTGCTCGAGATCGCGGACGAGTATCGCGATTCCGGCACCGCAGCAGCCGAGAAGAACCTGGAGTGGCGCGACGCGGACGTGGCCGAGCGCCTCGGATACGCGCTGGTCCACGGGATCACCGATTTCATCGTCGAGGACACCGAAGAGGCGCGGCTGGCGGCCCAGCGCCCGCGGCACGTGATCGAGGGCCCGCTGATGGACGGGATGAACGTCGTCGGCGACCTGTTCGGGGCGGGCAAGATGTTCCTGCCGCAGGTGGTGAAGAGCGCGCGCGTCATGAAACAGGCCGTCGCACACCTGACACCCTTCATGGAGGCCGAGCGTGAGGCTGCCGGACAGGCCGCCGAGGCCAACGGCAAGATCCTGCTCGCCACCGTGAAAGGCGACGTGCACGACATCGGCAAGAACATCGTCGGCGTCGTCCTGCAGTGCAACAACTACGATGTGTTGGCTAATTGCGTGATGGTGCCCGCCGAGAAGATTAACGCGACCGCGCTGGACGAGAAGGTCGACATCGTCGGCGTGTCCGGCCTGATCACGCCGAGCCTCGACGAGATGGTTCACCTCGCGCGCGAGATGCAACGCCAGGATTTCGACCTCCCGCTGCTGATCGGCGGCGCCACGACCAGCCGTCTGCACACGGCCGTGAAGATCGCCCCCGGCTACGGGAAGCCGGTCGTCCATGTGCCGGACGCGTCCAAGGCTGTCGGTGTGATGAGCAACCTTTTGTCCGAAACGGCGCGCGAGGACTACGCGGCTGCCATCCGGGCCGAGTACGACGCCGCGCGCGAGAAGCATGCCGGCAGCGGCCGCAAGTCCCGGCGGCAGACGCTCGAGGGCGCGCGGGCGAACAGGGCGCCGATCGACTGGTCGGGTTTCGAGGCGCCGGTGCCCGCTTTCCTTGGCACCCGGACCTTCGAGAGCTACGACCTGTCCGAACTGCGCGACTTCATCGACTGGACGCCCTTCTTCCGCACCTGGGAGCTGGCCGGCAAGTATCCCGACATCTTCGAGGACGAGGTGGTCGGCGACAGCGCCCGCGAACTGTTCGAGGACGCGCAGGAGATGCTCGACCGGATGATTCACGAGCGTTGGCTGACCCCGCGTGCTGTGATCGGGTTCTGGCGCGCGGCCGGCCGCGGCGATGATATCGCACTGTTCGCAGACGGGGAGCACGGCGAAGAAGTCGCCGTGGTGCACACGCTGCGCCAGCAGATGATGCGCAACAACACCCGCCCGAATTTCGCACTGGCGGATTTCGTCTGCCCGGAGGACGAGGGCAGGGCCGACTACCTGGGCGGCTTCGTCGTGACGGCGGGATCGGAGATCGACGCCATCGCCGAGCGGTTCGAGCGGGCGAACGACGACTACAACGCGATCCTCGCCAAGGCGCTTGCCGACCGGCTTGCCGAGGCGTTCGCCGAACGCATGCACCAGCGGGTGCGGACCGAGTTCTGGGGCTACGCGTCCGGCGAGGATCTCCCGAACGAGGCGCTGATCGCCGAGGACTATCGCGGCATCCGCCCGGCGCCGGGTTACCCGGCCTGCCCGGACCATACCGAGAAGCGGACCCTGTTCGACATCCTCGACGCCGAGGCGAAGACCGGCGTCACCCTGACCGAGAGCTTCGCGATGTGGCCGGCCTCGTCGGTGAGCGGCTACTACTTCGCGCACCCCGAGGCGCGGTATTTCGGGGTCGGCAAGATCGAGCGCGACCAGGTCGTCGACTACGCCCGGCGCAAGGGCATGGACCTTGCCATCGCCGAGCGCTGGCTGGCCCCCAACCTCAACTACGACCCCGCCGACGGGGAAAGCCGCGACGCGGCGGAATAGCCCTGCGCGCGACGCAGCGCAGGAATGGGGGTTGGTGCTTGTCGTTTCTCCCGAAGCGTGCCTAGCATGGCGGCATCAGGCCCCGTGCCGGGTCTATTCATGGTTGTCCAGCCCGCACGGCGTCGCGTCAAAACGGGAGAGAGACATGCCACTCAACAAGGCAAGGACAGCAATCCTGGCGCCGGCTGCGGCCGCCGTCGGGTTGATGATGAGTTATTCGGCTGCGAGTGCCGAAACGTTCAACTGGCGCATTGCTGCCGGTCATCCGGCCGCACCGCTGGCGCAGGTGAACCAGCTTCAGAAAACCTTCGTCCCGAACGTGACCAAGCGTGTCGCGGAGGAGACCGACCACGAGGTTCGCTTCATCGAAGGTTACGGCGGCACGATCGCCAACCTGTTCGAGGTGCTCGAGTCCACCCAGAAGGGCCTGGTCGACTTCGGCGCCATGTGCTCCTGCTTCGAGCCGACCAAGCTGTTCCACTACAACATTTCCTACTTCGTGCCGTTCATGTCCGGCGATCCGCATGTGATCGGCCCGGCCGGCCGCAAGCTCTGGTCGGAATACACCTACTTCGCGGAGAATGTGGAGAAGGATTACAACCAGATCTATCTGGGCGCGGGTGCGACGGACGACTACGGTCTGGGCACGAAATTCCCGTGGACGAAGGCCGAGGAGTTGAAGGGCGTGAAGATCGGCGCGGCCGGTCCGAACCTGCCGTGGCTCGACTACGCCGGTGCGGCGAAGGTCCAGACCAA
>JAEPNS010000363.1 GCA_017643325.1 Alphaproteobacteria bacterium
GCCGGACATCGACTTCACCGTCCCGCACAACCGCGCAGAGCTGAGGAGCGCAGCATGATCGAAGTACGCCCGTTCGACGGGCTCGGCCACGCCAACCATGGCTGGCTCGACGCCCACCACCATTTCAGCTTCGCCAACTACATGGACCCCGACCGGATGGGCGTCGGGCCGCTGCGGGTGTGGAACGACGACACCATCGAGCCGCAGACGGGCTTCCCGCCGCACGGCCACCGGGACATGGAGATCATCACCTACGTGCGCCGCGGCGCGATCACCCACGAGGACAACCTCGGCAACAAGGGGCGCACCGAGGCGGGCGACGTCCAGATCATGAGCGCCGGTACCGGGATCATGCATTCCGAATACAACCTCGAGGACGAGACGACCCAGATCTTCCAGATCTGGATCATCCCGAACCGGGACGGGCATGCGCCACGCTGGGAGACCAAGGAGTTCCCGAAGGGCGAGAATGCCGGAAAACTGGTGCTGCTCGCCTCGGGCCGCGACGGCGACGACGGTGCCGACGTGCCGACGATCCACCAGGACGCCGCGCTGTTCGGCGCGAGCCTGGCGGCGGGACAATCGGTGACGCACACGCTGCACCCCGGCCGCACCGCCTACCTGGTGCCGGCGCGCGGGACGATCACGGTCAACGGCACCGACGTCGGCGAGCGCGACGGCGTCGTGGTCTCGGACGAGGCCGAGGTCCGCATCGAGGCCGTCGACGAGGCCGAGATCGTGCTGGCGGACTTGCCGTAGGGGCCCGGCCCTAGAACGACGAGTCCGGTTCTTTCAGGAACTCTTCCTCCTCGGGCGTGCTCTCGCGCCCGAGAGTCTCGTTGCGGTGGGGAAAACGGCCGAACCGCGCGACGATGTCCCGATGCCGTTCGGCGAACTCGACCGTCGTCTCGCCGTTCTCCGCGCCGTCTTGCGCGAGCCTCTCGAACATCTCGACGGAGAGCTCCTGGTCGGCGAGGTTCTCGCTGTGCATCAGCGGCATGTAGAGGAACATGCGGTGCGCGTGCCCGAGCTTCTGGTCGTAGCCCTTGTCGATCGCGAGCTTCGTGAGCGCCAGCGCGTGAATGTCCGCCGACCAGGCGAGCGGGGAGTCCCGGTGGATGTTCCGCGAGAACTGGTCGATCAGGATGATCAGCGCAAGGCAGCCGCGCGGGGACTCGACCCAGGTCTCGAGCTTGCCGTCGCGCGCGGCGTGGCAGGCCTCGCCGAAGCGTGCGCGGACCGTCTCGTCGAAGGCCTCGTCCTTCTCGAACCAGGCATCGCGGCCGGCCTCGTCGAACCAGAAGGCCAGCACCTCGTCTGCGGATACGTTCATGGCGGACAACCCTTTCCCGGCTGCTGTTCTTTTCGCGCCCTGCGCTTGATATACACCCAAAACCCCACCGCGACCCGCATGGCATGACCAACAAGCTCAGCCGAGAATCGATCCGCGACGGCCACGTGTACCGCATGCTGCGCGAGCAGCAGCACATCACGAACATCCGCCCGCTCACCGATGCCGAACGGGGTGCGGCGATGGACCGGTTTCTCGCGCACGCGCCGGAGGGGCCCGTCTGGGTGTTCGGCTACGGCTCGCTGATCTGGAACCCGGCCTTCCACCACGCCGGGCGCGAGACGGCGCGCATCTGGGGCCTGCACCGCGCCTTCTGCCTGAAGACCCCGCTCGGGCGCGGCTCGGTGGAGACTCCCGGGCTCGTGCTCGCGCTGGACAACGGCGGCTCGTGCAACGGTGTCGCCTACCGCCTGCCCGACGATGCCGTACGCGAGGAGCTGAAGCTGGTCTGGGACCGCGAAATGGCGCTCGACAGCTACCGCGCCGTTTGGGTCCGCGCCCACACGCCGGAGGGGCCCGTGAACGCCGTCACCTTCGCGATCAACCGGGCGAGCGAACGCTATGCCGGGGACCTGAGCGAGGCCGAACAGGTGCGCCTGCTCGCGACCGCGTCGGGATACCTCGGAAGCTGCCGCGAATATCTCGACAACACCGTCGCGCACCTGCGCGAGTGCGGCGTCGGGGACGCCTACCTGTTCCGGCTGCAGAAGCTGGTCGAGACCTACGCCGCGGACGGCTGAGCGGCCGTCGTGGCGGCACGCCGGGATCCCGGCGGGCTGGCTGGGGCGGCAGGACTCGAACCTGCGATCACGGGATCAAAACCCGATGCCTTACCACTTGGCTACGCCCCATTCCCGGCGCGGGTTGTATATCGCGCGTGCACGGCGCATCTGCAAGACGCAGCCGTGAGCGGCGTCAGTCGAAACTCTTGTGGATGTCGCCCTCGGCGCGCATGAGGTCGAGGTCGGCGGCGACCATCTCGCTGACCAGCTGCTGGAACGGCGTCGTGTGTTCCCAGCCGAGCTTCTCTTTCGCCTTGGCCGGGTCACCGAGCAGGAGATCGACCTCGGTCGGGCGGAAATAGCGCGGGTCGATCGCGACAAGCTCGTCGCCGGTGGCGCGGTCGACACCGACCTCGTCCACCCCCTCGCCGCGCCAGTCGATCTCGCGGCCGACCTCCTTGAAGGCCAGCTCGACGAACTCGCGCACCGCGTGGGTCTCCCCGGTCGCCAGCACGTAGTCGTCCGGGTCGTCCTGCTGGACAATCCGCCACATGCCCTCCACATAGTCGCGCGCATGCCCCCAGTCGCGCTTGGCGTCGAGGTTGCCGAGAAACAGCTTCTCCTGCAGGCCGAGCTCGATCGCGGCCACCGCGCGGGTGATCTTGCGGGTGACGAAGGTCTCGCCGCGGATCGGGCTCTCATGGTTGAACAGGATGCCGTTGGAGGCGTGCATGCCGTACGCCTCGCGATAGTTCACCGTGATCCAGTAGGCATAGAGCTTCGCCGCCGCATACGGGCTGCGGGGGTAGAAGGGCGTGGTCTCGCTCTGGGGCGTTTCCTGCACCTTGCCGTAGAGCTCGGACGTGGAGGCCTGGTAGAAGCGCGCGCTGTCCTCCAGCTTCAGGATTCGCATCGCCTCGAGCAGGCGCAGGGTCCCCAGCGCGTCGGCGTTGGCGGTGTACTCGGCCGTCTCGAAACTCACCTGCACATGGCTCTGGGCGGCGAGGTTGTAGATCTCCGTCGGCTGCACTTCCTGGATCAGGCGGATCAGGTTCGTGGCGTCGGTCATGTCGCC
>JAEPNS010000364.1 GCA_017643325.1 Alphaproteobacteria bacterium
TTCGGTGAGGGACTTGGTTTCCCAGAATCGGTCCTTGTTTTTCATGCGTCCGCCCGGTCTATCAGGTGAACGAAGGAACCCGCGACCCGACCGACAATCATCCCGGCCGGCCCGAGATCTTCTCCGCGCGCGTTGGCGATACGAAACAGCGGAGAGGCGTTGTCGTCGGTGAGCACCGTTGCGTAGTGGAACTCGTGGCCACGAAACGCGATCCCGGGGTCGCCGAGCGGGGACTTGGCCGACGTCTCGGCCATTCGGTAGCCGAGATGCAGTTTTCGCTTTGCGAAGCTCGTCTCCAGCGGCAGCAGGCCCGCCATTTCGTGGCGGCGCCCGTCGGCGTCGACCAGGCCGCGCCCCAGGGCCATGTAGCCGCCACACTCGCCATACACCGCCACGCCGCGCCCGGCGGCGTCACGCAGGCCGGACTGGAAGCGCGTGGCTGCGGCGAGACGAGCCCCATGGAGTTCCGGGTATCCGCCGGGCAGATAGACGGCATCGGCCGCCCGATCCGGGCTTTCATCGGCGAGCGGCGAGAAGGGCATGATCTCGCAGCCCGCCACGCGCCAGCTGTCCAGAACGGCCGCGTAACAGAAGGCGAAGGCCACATCGCGCGCAACCGCGACCCGCTGTCCGAGGGGTGGCAGCGATTCTGCGCGACCGTCACGTGCTTTGGCGAGCGTCGCGGTCCGTGCCAGCGCCTGAAGCGCATCGAGGTCGACCGATGCCGCGATCAGGTCCGCGGCCTCGTCGATAAATCTGTCGAGCGCGGCGTGTTCGCCCGCCTGGACGAGGCCGAGGTGCCGTTCGGGCAACGCAAGGCGACCGTCTCTGGGTATGGTTCCCAGCACCGGAATATCCGGACATGCGGCGTTCATGGCGTCATGCAGGACATGGGCGTGCGTTTCACTTCCGACGCGGTTGAAGATCACCCCGGCGACCGTCACGTCGTCGCGGTGCCGGGCAAAGCCGCTGACGAGCGCGGCGGCGCTGGCGGCCTGTTTCGCCGCATCCACGACCAGCACGACCGGCCAGCCTGTCAGGGCTGCGAGGTCTGCGGTCGATCCTGCATCGGGCCGACCGGGCAGGTTCGCGCCGTCGAACAGCCCCATGACACCCTCGACGATCACGAGCTGCGTGTCGTTTTGCGTCGCGCTCAGAAGCGCGGACAGGGTTTCAGGCCGCATTGCCCAGGTATCGAGGTTCGGTGCCGGCCGGCCGGTCGCTGCTGCGTGGAACAACGGGTCGATATAGTCGGGCCCTGTCTTGGCGCTCGAGATCCCAATGCCCGCACGCTTCAGCGCGCGCAACAGGCCGAGGGTCACCACGGTCTTGCCGTTGCCCGACGCCGGCGCGGCGATGACGAGACCGCGAGCGGACGTCATGAGGTCAGCAGCGTCGCGAGCCCGGCGATCATCACCGGCCATGCGACGACGGGACTCGCGAACGCGCGCAGCTGCCGGTGTTCGGGAACGATGCCGAAGGCATGCACGAGGCCAGCGACAGCGCCGAGCGCAATGATGGCGATGGTCATCTTTTCAGACAGCTGGAGCGCGTGTTCGGAAAATCCCGCGAAGGCGAGAACCAGGGCCACGGAGATCGCGACCAGGCCGGCCGACACGACCCGGGGGATCAGGGTCGGGGCGTCGGGGTCTCCGGGCCGCTGGGTCGGCAGACGCTCAGACGGCATCGCGCAGGTCGCGGTGACCAAGGGGGTCGGCGTCAAGCGTCTTGCCGGACAACGCGCCGAGCCAGTCCAGCCCGCCGCGCAGCCGAACGACTTCGCCGACAACGAACAACGCAGGCGGCGACAGGTCCCGGGCGGCGGATACGGCGCCGTCCAGCCGGGTTTCGACAATCTTCTGGCGCTCTGTCGTTGCGTCGGCGATCAGCGCGGCCGGTGTCGCGTCATGCAGTCCGGCGGCGAGCAGGCGGGTCACGATCTGATCGATGTGTTTCAATGCCATGTAGAACACCAGCACCTGCGCGCCCGTGGCCAGCGCGCCCCAGTCAAGATCGTCCGGAACCTCTCCCGAGAGGTTGTGACCCGTGACGAAGGTTACAGCGGTCGCGGTGGCGCGATGGGTCATCGGTATTCCGGCGTAGGCCATGCCGCCGATCGCTGCGGTAATCCCGGGAACGACCCGAAACGGGATTCCTGCATCGACCAGAGCGAGCGCTTCCTCACCGCCGCGGCCGAACAGAAAGGGGTCTCCGCCCTTCAACCGCAGCACCTTGCGTCCCTCGCGGGCCAGGGCGACAAGCCGCGCGGAAATATCCGGCTGTTTCGGAGACGGTTTTCCGCCCCGCTTGCCGGCATAGATCAGTTCGGCTCCCGGCGAAGCCAGGGCGAGAATGCGCGTGTCGACCAGGGCGTCGTGCACCACCGTGTCCGCAGATCGCAATGCGTGCAGGGCGCCGACCGCCAGCAGGGCAGGGTCGCCCGGTCCTGCACCCACCAGCCAGACCCAGCCCCGCTCGAAGGCGGGCAGCGCGAGATCGTCGAGATTCATGGTTCGAAGCTAGAGCATGATCCGGCAAGATGGAACCATGCGTGAGACGAGCAAATCGGGGGCGGCCGCCGCGCGGCGCGATGGCAGCGGACTGCGGCGGGGGTGGACGACCGGCGCCTGTGCGACCGCGGCTGCCAAGGCGGCGTACGAGGCGCTGCTTGGCGGCGCGTTCCCGGACCCCGTGGCGATTCGTCTCCCGCGCGGGCTGCGCGCCGAGTTTCCGTTGAGTGAGGCCCGGCTCGAACGGGAAGAGGCTGTCGCGGCGGTGGTGAAAGACGCGGGCGACGATCCGGACGTCACCCATGGTGCAACGGTCCGTTGCGCCGTCGCGAGGGGTGCGGCGGGCGATGGTGTGAGGTTTGTGGCCGGCGAAGGGGTCGGCACGGTCACCCTGCCGGGGTTGCCCGTTCCGCCGGGGGAGCCTGCGATCAACCCGAAGCCGCGCGAGATGATTGCGGCAGCCCTGTCCGAAGTGGCCGGGGAGTATGGGGTATCTCCTGATGTGACGGTTACCGTGGCGATCCCGGGAGGCGAGGCGTTGGCGGAGAGAACGGCCAACCCCCGTCTGGGTATCGTCGGCGGCCTGAGCGTGCTCGGGACGACAGGGGTGGTGATCCCCTATTCC
>JAEPNS010000365.1:0-343 GCA_017643325.1 Alphaproteobacteria bacterium
ATCTATCGGGTTCGGGTTCGAACGGGCCCGGACGGAGGAACAGGCGTTGCCAGCCTGTGAGGGTCCAACGCTGGTTGAACGGGAAGTCGAGGTCCTGTGGCGGCGATCGCGTTTCGGACAGGGGGACGGTCTGGAAGGCCGCCCACAGGTCCGCGATGTCGTCGTCCGTGAGTCTCGAATAGAACGCGTAGGGAAAGGCCGGATAGTAAGGCTCTCCCTCCGGGGAAATGCCGTACCTGAGAGCCCGCGCGAAATCCTGCAGCGACCAGGTCCCGATGCCGGCCTCGGGATGCGGTGTGACATTGGGCGCCCGGAATGTGCCGAAAGGCGTTTCCAGCGCCGG
>JAEPNS010000365.1:353-3128 GCA_017643325.1 Alphaproteobacteria bacterium
TCGCCCCCGGTCGCCCCGCTGGTGTGGCACGCGATACAGCCGGACATGCGGGCAATATACGCGCCACGTTCCGCGTCTCCTTCGACGTCGCCCATGATGCTCTCCGGCACAGCATTTCCCTGAAGCACATGGAACCCGGTCGCGAACGCCGCCGTGGCAACCACCACGGCGGCGATAACGGTTCTTCTGCCCACGGCCGGTCTACTGTTTCTTGCGGAATTCGGTGTGGCACGCACTGCAGGTCTGCGCGACGCGCGCAAAGGCTGCCTCCGGCGGCATATTCGCCAGCGCATCGGGATCGTCCATTGGTGATTGCCCGCCGCCCATCATGCGGTTGCCTCCCATCATCGGGTTGCTTCCCATCATCGGATTGCCGCGCGTCATCGGGCTGTCGCCGGATGACATGCCGATCGGCGAATTGCCGCGGTTGCCGTGCATATTTCCGCCGCGAGGGTTGTCGGCCGCTTGTGCGAGGGCACCAGCAAAAACCCTGAGGTCTTCCGCGAGAGCGGAGAATCGTTCCCAGTCCTGCCAAATGGCGGGGAGGGCCTCGCTCGGACCTTCGATGCTGTCCTCGGGAAACAGCCGGCTCATCTGCTCCCCGCCGTGGGCGGCAATGAAGTTGGCGGATTCCCGAAGTGTCTCTGCGTCAAATTCGGTCTCGCCCTGGATCATGTCCGTGATGGTCTTCATGGCTTTCCCAACGGATACCATGAGGTCCATTCGTTCCTTGACGATACCCGTCGCGCCACCGTGCCCGGAGACGAGGCCCGCCGACCCGATCAGGCCGAGGGCTGCGACGCCTGCAATCATGAGATATCTGCTTTTTTGCATTCCACTTCTCCCAATTCGTGAATGAGGTTTCGGTCCGGCTCGATCCGGATCGAAAACGTGATCGCGCACCAGGCGCGGATCGCTCACGTCACTAGGATTTGGGAGGGGGAAGATCCGGAGGCGGGGATTTTGCGCCGTATGTCCGGTCCGGGGCGACCCCGACACCGGAGGTAGCGCCGTTGGCCGACATGTCAAAATCGGATTTCGCAATCAGTCCCGGGCCGTGACACGGCGCGGGCACGTGATGGCAGGTTGTGGAATCGCCGCCGTGTCGGGAATGTTCGCCGCCGTTTGTCGCGTCTTCCGAGAGGGTCTGTTTGGACTGCTCCGGCGCAGCCGCGTGGGCATGCGCGGTGGAGGGCGCGATCGCCAGCAGCAGCACGCCCGCCAGCGCTGACACAACCAATGCTCGCAGAAGCCCGTTCAACGTTGTGCCGCCGCGCGCGCGGTGATCTCCGCCTGCCGGCGACGCACCTGCTCGGGCCATTGCGACTTGATGTAGGCCAGCACAGCCAGGATCTCTTCGTCGCTCAAGACACCGTCATAGGCGGGCATGTCGGTTTCGATCGGCTGTCCGGTCATCCGCGCGAGCCCATACTTGGTGAGCAGGAACAGCGTGCGGTCGTCGTGATGCCAGGTATGCCCGGTCTCGTCATGGGGTGGCGCGGGAAGCCGGCCATCCGACTTTCGCTCGCGCCAGTTCGGCTGGCCTTCCAGATTCGCGCCGTGGCAAATCGCGCATTGGGATTTGTAGACTTTCTCGCCGAGCGCGATGACGTCCTCACTGGAAGGAACGGCGGCGGCGCCGACGACGTCAGCGGGGCTTTCTTTAGTGGAACCGTCTGACAGGACATACGCGGCCGCCGCGATGGCTGCGGCGACCAACACGATAGCACCGACAAGAACGATGGGTTTCTTTGCAGACATACCGACCCTTTACAGCTTCCACCGACTGGAAGGTCAAGGCGGGCATGAGGTTCTTCTTCGGGTGTCGGGAGGCGCGGCGTCTCCATCGTGCCTCGTCTGTTTTTCTGCCTTGCGCCTGGAACCTTCCAGTGTGGGAAGGTCGTTCCTGAGGGGAGGCACAAACATGAACGAGGTGAAGCCATGACGGTTCCGTCGAAAACAGCCGAGCTTTATCGGATGGTGATGCCGGACCATCTCTGTCCGTATGGGCTTAAGTCCAAGGACCTGCTCGAACGTGAAGGTTTTCACGTCGAGGATCATCACCTGACGACACGCGCCGAGACCGACGCGTTCATGGAGGAGCACGGCGTCGAGACGACGCCGCAGACATGGATCGGTGGCGCGCGCGTCGGCGGCTACGACGACCTGCGCGCGTACTTCGACAAAACGGACCCGGGAGAGGACAAGACGTCGTATCAGCCGGTGATTGCCATCTTCTCCGTTGCGTTTCTGATGGCGCTCGGTCTGGGCTGGGCGTTGACCGGCACGATATTCACCCTGCGGACCCTCGAGTTGTTCATATCCATTTCGATGTGTTTCCTGGCAGTACAGAAACTGCAGGACATCGAGGGCTTCTCGACGATGTTCCTGAACTACGACCTGCTCGCGCGTCGGTGGGTCCGATACGGATACATCTACCCCTTCGGGGAAGCCCTTGCCGGTGTATTGATGGTGTCGGGCGTGCTTGTCTGGCTTTCAGCGCCCGTCGCCTTGTTCATTGGGACGGTCGGTGCGATTTCGGTCTTCAAGGCGGTCTAAATCGACAAACGGGAAGTGAAGTGTGCGTGAGTCGGAGGAGACAGCAACGTGCCTCTCGGCTTTGTCTCCCTGACCGAAAATCTCATGATGATACTGATGGGGCTCTGGATGCCTTTGAAAGCGGTCGCATTTGGCGGCTGAGGGGGCCTCCCGGTCGCGGACTAGCCCCAGAGCTTCTTCGACGCCATCCTCGCGCCTTCGGCCATCGCGGCGAAC
>JAEPNS010000366.1 GCA_017643325.1 Alphaproteobacteria bacterium
GTCGATCCGCGCGCTCCTCTATGACGACGGGTACACCATCAAGGGTGTGCAGAAGCTGCTGCGCGAGGGCGGCGTGCGGCCGGACGAGCCCGAAAGCACCGCCACGCGGGAGTCGGGCCCTGCCGATGTCGTGCGTGCGCCGCAGCCTGCCGCGCCCGCACCCGGTCCGGCGCCGGCAGACCGCGCGGAACTGAAGTCCCTGCTGGAGGAATTGCAGGCGCTGAAGAAACTTCTGGATTCCGCGCGATAGACGGCTTCAATCGCCGCACGTTAGCCACTATAGTCCGGCGCACCGGTCGGGACGTAGCGCAGTCTGGTAGCGCATCACACTGGGGGTGTGGGGGTCGCCGGTTCGAATCCGGCCGTCCCGACCAATTCCTTCCATGCAAATGAATTTGCGGCACACCCGCGCTCGCGTTGCGCATGCGACGCGGCCGGTCGGCCACTTCTGGACGCTTCGCGCCGCTGGTCGCGCCGGTTCACCGTTTGTTAAATGACTCTTCCTATAACAATTGTTAATCCACTTTAGGTGGTCATGTTCGGATGAGGGGTAATCGGGGACGTCGTCGTGAGCGAGGTGCGAACGCAATTGCCCGACACCGTGGGGTTCGAGCACAACTTCTTCCGGATGGTCGAGGACGCGCATTTCCAGATGTCCGATCCGGCCGATGGGAAGCCTATGCTTGTCGGCAACCTGGGCGATCAGGAGATGGCGCTCTCGCTGACAGGTATTGCCCGCGAGTTCAAGATCGGCCCCGACAGTGCCGACGGACAAATGCTCGGCCTTGTGGCCCGCGGGCTGAAGTTCGTCTGCGCCCTGCGTATTGGCGATAAGATACCCCAGGAAGTGATCACCGGGAGTGCCTCCTGGGAACCCGACCCCTCGCATGAGGAGTTCGCACGCAAGCGTCTCGTCCTGCAGGCCGTCACCTGGCACGCGGGAGACCAGAAGTGCGTGATCGATCGCGATGCGATGGAGGCCCTCTACGAATCGTCCGGCGCCGCCGCGGACGAGGCCGACGCCTTCCAGGCACTGGCCGCGGAACTCGGGATCGAAGATATTGCAGGCCGGCTGGGCAAACTGGTCGAAGAGGTCGCGCGGATCGAGGCGTTGCGTGACCGATACCGCGAAGTGTGCCGCATCAAGGGCAAGCTCGATGCACTCCGCAAAGTCAATGCGAGCCAGCATGGCGCTGTTGACGAAATCGATTCGGCCCGGCGCCTGATCCGGATACCCGTCGGACAGTTCGCGGACATGCTCAAGCAAGCGGACGCGCAAACAAGCGATATCGAGGTGCTTTTCGGCAACTTCGACGATGCCTCGGCGGTGCTTGCGGAATTGCGTAACGAACTGTTCTGCTGGCTTTCAGCCTGGGACGAGGTATTCGAGAGCTGGGAACCGGTCGACCCGCGCCATCCAGAAACCACCAATACCGCTGAGCGTGTCCGGGAGCTCACACGCTTCCTCGCACCGCGTTACATGCCGATCGACCAATGGGAATTAATGCTGTCGAAGGACGAGCACGCGGCCGGCGAACTCAGATATGGCGGCGTGATGACCTGGTAGCGCCTAAGTGACCTTCGCGGGCCGGGTCACCATACGGTCCATATCGCCCCGTATCAGTTGCTGGAAAACGGTTCCGACCTTCCGCAGGCGCACGAGGTAGCTGTCGTACTCGAACAGCCGCAACTCCACCACGTCGAGGATATCCGAGGGCCGCTGTTCGCGAATCTCCATGACCGCCTGCTGAATCAGCCGGTCGGTCTTGCTGCCGCGATAGATTTCCTCGCAGACCAGAAGAACCTGAGCTTCGAATATCAGTCGATCGACATCGGTGGGGACTGTTTCGTCGCCGGGGTCGACGGCCGTCCTCCGTTCGAGCAGCGCGCAACAGCTTTGGCGCAGGTCCGTGGTCTCGCGCGAACCAGCATCCGACGTCGCCGCGTGATCGGGTTGTCCGGACATCTCTGTTCACCGACCGAAGGTTGTGTCTCTGGATTGCAATTCCTGCATAGCAAGAAATTCTGAACGGAAGGTAAAAGGCGCCGTTCAGGCTGCCGCGTCCCGGATGGCGCGCCAGACGCGGTCCGGCGTCGCGGGCATGTCCAGATGGGACACGCCGGCCTGCGCCAGCGCGTTCATCACCGCATTCATCACCGCCGGCATCGAGCCGACGGTTCCGGCCTCGCCCGCGCCCTTCACGCCCAGCGGGTTGCGCTGCGTCGGGACCTCGTTGCTCGCGATCTCGATCGGCCCGAAATTGTCCGCGCGCGGCATGGCGTAGTCCATGAACGAGCCCGACAGCAGCTGCCCCGAGTCCGGGTCGTAGGCGATCCGTTCCATCAGGATCTGGCCGACACCCTGGGCCACGCCGCCGTGGATCTGGCCCTTGACGATGGTCGGGTTGATCATCACGCCCACATCGTCGACCACCCAGTAGCCCTTGATCTCGGTCGTGCCCGTATCCGGGTCGATCTCGACCTCGCACACATGACTGCCGTTCGGGTAGGTGTCGTCCTCCGGCGCGAAGGTCGCGGTCTCGAACAGGCCGGGCTCGACCCCCGGCGGCAGCTTCGCCGGCAGGAAGGAGGCCTTGGCGACGTCGGTGAGGGAGATCTCGCTGTCGGTCCCCGAGACGCGGAAGATGCCATCGGCGAACTCGATATCCGCCTCGCTCGCCTCCAGCTGGTGAGCCGCGATCATCTTCGCCTTCTCGACGATCTTGACCGAGGCGTTGTGCAGCGCCGAGCCGCCGATCACCGTCGAGCGCGAGCCCATGGTGCCGATCCCGAAGGCCACCCGGTCGGTGTCGCCGTCGACCACGCGGATGTTCTCCGAATCGAGGCCGAGCTGCGCGCCGACGATCTGCTTGTAGACGGTCTCATGGCCCTGTCCCTGGCTCTTGGTGCCCATCAGGATCGTCGCCGTGCCGTCGGTCGAGAAACGCACCTCGGCGAAGTCGGGCGAGGGGGAGGCAGCCCGCTCGATGGGGTTGGCGATCCCGATCCCGCGCAGCTTGCCGCGCGCCTTCGCCTCGTCCCGCCGCGCGGCGAAACCGTCATAGTCCGCGAGCTTCAGCGCCTCGGCCTGGTTC
>JAEPNS010000367.1 GCA_017643325.1 Alphaproteobacteria bacterium
AGGCGGCCGTCTCGACAGCGTGCATGGAATCGCGGTTGTCGCCGCGCCGGTGCGAATCGCTGACGGCCTTGAAGGCGCGCATGGACTGGGGCTTCTGCTGGCGGATGGGTGCGAGGAAATTCTCGACCGTCGCGTCGAAGCTTTCATTCGGAGCGCCGACCGCGTCATAGAGGCCGATGGCCAGCGCCTGTTCGGGCTCCAGCATCTCGCCGGTGCTCATGAGTTTCAGGCCGCGCGCGCGCCCCACGAGGTCCAGCAGGTCCGGCCCGCCGCCCCATGCCGATGCGAGTGCCAGACGGCCCTGGACGAACCCGATCCGGGCATGCGCCGCCGCGACCCGGAAATCACAGGCGACGGCGAGTTCGGCCCCGCCGCCGAAAGCGTTGCCGTTCAGCGCCGCGATCACCGGGACCGGGAAGTCGCGGATCGCGTTGAACGACGCCTTGGCATCCACCGCCATTTGCTCCGCCTCGGCCTGGGTGCGCAGGCCGTTCAGTTCGCGCAGGTCGCCACCGGCGGCGAAGGTTTTCTCGCCCGCGCCCCGCAGGACGGCCGCCACGAGCGTGTCGTCGGTCGCTGCCGCGCGGAACTGTTTGCCGATTTCGGCGATGATGGATAGCGCGAGTGCGTTGTGTTTTTCGGGCCGGTCGATCAGCGCATAGAACACGCCGTCACGCGTGCCCGTGCGGAGATGCTCGGAGCTCATGGAGAAAAGGCTATCTCGGCTTGTCGCCGCGCAGGGTGATGCGGTGCATCTCGCGCCGATGGCCGTGATAGTCGTTCAGCGGGTAGTGCAGCGCGGACCGGTTGTCCCAAAGCGCGAGCGAGCCGGGGCGCCAGCGGAAGCGGCAGGTGAACTCGTCGCGGATCTGGTGCTCGAACAGGTAGTTCAGGATCGGGAGGCTTTCCTCTTCCGTCATGCCGACAAAGTTCACGGTATGTCCGCGGTTGACGTACAGCGATTTGCGCCCGCTCTCCGGATGGGTGCGCACGACCGGGTGCTCGGCCTCGTAGCCGCTCGAATTCCCGTCCTCCAGCACCGGCACGTCCTTGTCGACACGGGTGCGGATGCCGTCGGCGCGCACCGAACTGTTGATCGCGGTCAGCCCGTCGAGAATGTCGCGCAGGCCGTCGGACAGCCTCTCGTAGGCGAGCTGCTGGTTGGCGAACATGGTGTCGCCGCCGTAGGGCGGGGTCTCGCGCGCGAGCAGCATCGTCGCCATCGGGGGTTCGTCGAGATATGCGGTGTCGCTGTGCCAGACGCCGCCGAAGTTGGTTTCCTCGTCGGCTTCTTTCACCACCGGCGTGATCAGACTGGCCCCCGGAAGGCCCTTCACGAAGGGGTACTCCATCGGCTCCCCGATGGCGTGGGCGAAGGCGAGATACTGGTCGGCGGTCAGGTCCTGGTCGCGGAAGAAGATCACCAGATGGTCGAGCAGCGCCTGCCGCAACGCCTGCACGGTTTCAGCATCGAGCGGGCCCGACAGGTCGACACCCTCGATTTCCGCGCCGAGGGCCGTTGTGACGGGCCGGACGGTGATGGTCTGGGAACGCGTGGACGTGGTCATGGCCGTCAGTCTTCGTCCATCTCCGCGGTGCGGTAGATATAGTTGCCGTCCATGTAGGTCACGAAGAAGTCGTGGAACGACATGGGCTCGTATTTGGGCTCCTCGCCCGGCGCGATGCAGGACGGGAACGGATCCGCCACCGTTTCGTCATTGCAGTTGTAGAAAAAGGTCAGCGCGTAGCGGTCCTTCTTCGGCGGGACCACACGGTGCGGCGTGGCGATAAAGCGGCCGTTGGTCCAGCGGTTGAAGAATTCCCCGGTGTTCACGACGATCGCACCGCGCCGTGGTTCGATCTCCATCCATTTGCCCGACGGGGCCATTACCTGCAGCCCGGGCACATCCATCAGCGGCAGGTATGTCATCGAACTGTGGTCGGAGTGGGGGGACAGGGAAAACTGGCCTTCCTCGGCATCGACCGGCGGGTACCACGCTGTGCGGATGTAGTACTCGGCGTTCGAGAACTTGTCGTTGAAATAGTCCGCGGGCAACTCCAGCGCCTGTGCGTAGGCGGGGAGCATGCTGAAGGCCAGATCCGCCATACGGGACTGGTATTCGAGAAGCGCGGTCCGGAACGCCGGCAGTTCCTCCGGCCACTGGTTCAGGTTCCGGTGGCGAATGTTGGCCTTGACCTTGGGGTCGTCCGGCGTGCGCTCGCGCATGATCGCCCACGCCTCGTTGAGGTCCTTCTTCTCGTTCTTGGCAATCTTCGACCAGCGCAGGATCAGCGACTTGTTGGGGATGAAGCCCTGATGGTGGAAATCCACCCGGTACTTCATCTTGGTCTCGTCCGGCAGAGCGAACAGGTCCGCGATCCTGTCGAAGCTGGTGTCGATGACCTGCTGGTCGACCCCGTGATTGACGATGCAGTAGAAGCCGAGGCTTTCCTGGATCGCGCGCAGGTCGGTCACGAACTGGCGCGTGGCTTCGGGGTCACCCGACAGGTAGCCGCTCACATCGATGAACGGGATACGTTCCTCTGCGATGCATTCGGCGATGTAGGGAGAAACGCCGATTTCCGATTCAGCAGCGACGGACATTGGATCCTCCTGCAACTTGACCCGTGCCCTGAATCGCATGTGCAACTCGGGGCACGGGTGGCGTGAATGCTGGAACCTACTGGGCCGCGGCGGCCGTGGCCTCGTCCTCGGGCACCAGGTCCGCGAGGTTTGGCATGACCTCCTTCGCGAAGAGGGTCATGTTGTCGAGCCAGTCCTGGAACGGCTCGTACACGTACTGCACCTGCAGCACGGTGCCGAACCCGCCGGTGTCGTCGTACAGCTTGCGCAGCTTCTCGGTGACCGTGTCGGGACTGCCGACGATCCAGATGTTGTCGCAGATGTACTCGGCCGTGAGGTCCTCGTCCTTGATGTCGTCGTTCTCCTTGTAGAGATCGACGACGCCCAGCGACTTCAGCACGTTGTACATGTACTCGTTGTAGGCGCGCGCCATGCCACCGTTGAGCACATGGTCGCGTGCCTCGGCGTCGGTCTTGCCCACGAAGATTTCGCGCGCGACGCGCCAGTCCTT
>JAEPNS010000368.1 GCA_017643325.1 Alphaproteobacteria bacterium
GCGCGACCGACTTGATTGTCTCCGGGTCGACACCGACATTCTTGTAGAAAGCCGGGAGGAACGGGTACTCGCCCGAGGTGAGCGTCGAGCCGACCGTCTTACCGGCGAGATCGGCCGGCGTCTTGATCGGGGAGTCGTCGAGAACGACGATGCCCATGGACGTGTCGTAGCTGAGCGTTGCCATGGTGATCAGCGGCAGGCCCTTGATGGCCTGCTGGATGCCGTTCGGCGCGGCGGGCACGCCGAACTCGTACTGGCCTTGGCCGATCTGCTGCACGGCAAGCGCCGAGCCGGAACCCTTCTCGATGCTGACTTCGATACCGTCCTTCTCCCAGAACGGAAGCGAGGCGTAGGACCAGGCGGTCGTGCCCTGTGGCAGCCAGCCCAGGGTCAGCTTCACCTTGGTCTTGGTGGCCGCGTATATCTTTTTCGGAACAAACGTGCTGCCGGCAGCGGCGGCTGCGCCGGCGCCTGCGAGCGCTACAAACTTGCGACGCGAAACGCCGGAGCCCTTCGTCGTCGTCTTGGTGGGTGCACCTTTTTTAGCCATGGAATCCCTGCTCCTTGCTTCGTTTTCCCCGCCGCTCGCTAGCGGCGGGAGTTGATGACCGACCGAATGGGGCTGGGCTCCCCGTGCGCGTCTCCGCGTCAGCTCTCACCGCCAACCGGTCACTCGTGGGGTATCGTTGCAACCGTCGTGCCACTCTCTTCGCAGGTGCAATATCCCCGGAATCCGCCGCCTCGTTGTTCAGTCAACGGTCGGGAGAGCCCGGACGTGGCTATCTGGTGAGCAGAGCGCGCGCGCTTTGTGCATCGCTCCACGCTCACGCCTCGTCCAGTTGGAGCGAGACACCATGTGCCTTTGCGAGATCGTGGTTCTCGTGATCCACGATGTTCGTGTCCGCGAGTTCAAGGTTGAAGAAGTCCGCCTCGTCAGGGGCGAAGAAGGGCCCCACATGCCACGTGCCCGTGTGCAGTTTGACAGCTACGTCGCCGGGAACTCGGAACGCCGCGATCTTGTCCGGAGATGGCGCCTCGCCGGGTGCGGACACGGCGATGAACCACTCCACGCCGCCCACAGCTGCCAGGCACTGGGTAACCTGCTGGTGCCGTGTAATTGTATCGAAAGTCCAGCCGCGATTACGAAGCCGCATGATGTAGAAGCGCGGCGTACCTGCGCTGAGATCGAGCTGCGCGTCGTCCGGACCGAAGGGCACACCGTCCTCCGTCGCCGCGATGATCTGTCCGTACGGCGCGAAGTTTTCGGGTGTAAGTGCTACCGGCGTCAGTTTCCGTGTCGAATCCGTCATGTCTCTTGGTTCTCCTCGTCGCGGATTTTGCAAGGGCTATGCCAGCGAAAACGCCCGCTGGGCGGGCACCTGACGCCATCTGAGATATTCGGACGCTCACGCTTTGTGCAGGTTGGCGCGTTACCGGTCAGCCGTCGTTGCCGGGCACGCCTCTTGTATGCGGATTTTCGGGTGAGGCGTGATGGTACGTGGTTTGCACCGCTGTGGTTTTTGGACTCCACGGAGAGCCACGCCCATGCCCGATCCGATCGGCCTCGAAGCGTTGGAACAACAGATCCGCCACGATCTCGAAATCATGGCCTATCCCGCCCAGGAATGGGTGCTTCCGTGCGAGGGAGCGCCGGAACCGGACATCCTGAATTGCGCGATTGTCGGCGGCGGACAGTACGGCATGGCATCGGCATTTTCGCTGGCACGCGAGTGCGTCCCGGATGTCCGGGTCTTCGACGGCAATCCTTCCGGCCGGGAAGGCCCTTGGGTCACATTCGCGCGGATGGACATGCTGCGGACGGAAAAGCACATGACCAATCTGGACATCGGGTTCCCGAACCTCACGTTCCGCGCCTGGTACGAGGCCCAGTTTGGACGCGACGCCTGGGACCGGATGTATCGAATCCCGCGGGTGATGTGGATGGACTACCTGGTCTGGTATCGCCGGATACTCGGGCTTCCCGTGCAGAACGATTCGAAGGTTGTCGATATCGCGCCGGTGCGCGACGACCTCCTGCGTCTCACCGTGGAACGGTCGGGCATGGAAGAGCACGTGCTGGCGCGCACCGTTATTGTCTCGACAGGTACGGAAGGTCTGGGACCGCGCGCCGTTCCCGAACAGGTTGCGACTCTCCCCAAGGAACTGTGGGCACACTCGAACGAGATGATCGACATGAGCGGATTTGCCGGCCGCCGGATCGGCATCCTCGGCAGTGGCGCGTCTGCCTACGACGCGGCGATTTCCGCCGTCGATGCCGGTGCTGCGAGCGCGCAGATATGCTTCCGCCGCGCCGACATGCCGACCCAGAACCCGCGCCGGCGGATGGAGAATTCTGGATATCTCGCACATTTCCCGGAATTGCCTGACGGGCATCGCTGGTCCTACCTCCAGCATCTCTATTCGATCGGGCAGGGTCCGCCCGAGCCGACATTCACCAAGGCCATGTCTTACGAGAAAATCTCGCTGCATCCTGCATCGCCCTGGAAGCGTATTGTTCTCATGCCGGACGCGAGCATCCGCGTCGACACCGGCTCGACAACCTTTGAATTCGACTATCTGATTCTGGCGACCGGCAACCGGGCGGATTTGGCCAGCCGGCCGGAACTGTCATCCATCGTCGGCGATATCGCGACCTGGGGCGAGCGTTACACGCCGCCGCCGGAGCGCGCGGACGCACGGCTCGACGGTTATCCGTATCTCGGCAGGTTCGGCGAGTTCACAGAGAAGGAGCCGGGAACGGCACCCTGGCTGAAGCGAGTCTTCAACATCTCGCGCGGCGCGGACCTGAGCCTGGGGCCGCTGTCCTCGTCGAGCAGCAACATGAAGTACGCGCTTCCGCGCATCGTCAAAGGCGTGACCCGCCAGCTTTTCCTGGACGGCGCGGACGCAATGCTCGATGAGATCGTTACCCAGACCCACGACGAGCTGACCGAGGACGTCATCAAGAGTGACGCCGCCTAGATGCCGGCGGTCAGGGGACGGTCCCGTCCGGCAGGCTCTCGATATGAGCGGCGATCTCGCCCGTTCGCGCCAACCAGATGTCGTCGCGGTGCGCGGCAATATGCTCC
>JAEPNS010000369.1 GCA_017643325.1 Alphaproteobacteria bacterium
CGTCGAGTGGCGCAGGCGGCTGAGGCGGACGCGGCGGATTGCGCGCATGACCGTTCCCGCATATTCGGACGCTTCGCGCGCCCCCGGGCCGGGCGGTGCCGAAAACCGGTCCCGGAAAGGCTCGGGCGCGGGCGGCGTGATGTCCATGCTCTCGATCTTTCTCCTGCTGCTCGCGTTTTTCCTGATGCTCAACTCGCTGGCGCGTTTCGAGACGACGCGCACGCGTGCCGTCCTCGGCAGCCTCAACGCCACCTTCAACATCGGCAATCCCGAGGGCCGGGAGCACGAGCTCGGCTCGTTCGTCGGTCGTGTCGGCGCCGCGTCGCGCCTGCATACAGAAGCCGGAACGCTCTTGCGGACCCTCTTCGGGGTTGACCGGTTCGAGCTGATCCGGATCGGCAACGTCATCGTCATCGAGCTCGATTCGCGCGCGATCTTTGTCGGTGAGTCGGGAACATCTCCGAGCCTGCTGGTGTTTTCCACGCGGCTCGCGGATGCCGTGCTGCCGCCGCCGCCCGGTGTCGACATCCTCTCGGAGGTGACAGTGCGGCGCGGCCCGGGCGCGCTCGACGAGATCGAACCGGACGTGATGGAAACGAGCGCCCGGCGCGCCGGAACCGTGGTGCGTGCCTTCGAACGCGCGGGATTCGCGGCCGCGGACATGACCGCAGGAATCGGTGCCGGAGACCCGCGGCGGGTGCGAATCGAGTTCCGCGTGATCGACACCCCGTTCGTGCCTCTCAGGACGAACCCATGAGCAGCGGTGCCTCCCTTGTCGGCCGTCCCGTCTCGCACCGGCGCGAAAGCCGGTCCGGGCAGGGCCCGCAATGGCTGATCACCTTTGCCGACCTCGCCGCGGTGCTCGTCGCGTTCTTCGTGCTGATGTTCGCGATGTCGGAGGTCGATACCGACCGGTGGAACGGCGCTGTCGACGCGCTCGACCGGGAATTCGACGTCAGCCGGGAAATGGAACGCGCCAAGCCGCTCGCCCAGGTGAACATCACCCAGCTCCTGGCCGAGGACGGCCTAGACCTCGGATATCTGCGCCGCGTACTGGCGGGCCATATCTCCGACCAGCCGGTGTTGGCCGGCGCGACCCTTCGCGAGTCCGAGGATTCGCTGGTCGTGACGCTGCCGGCAGGTCTCCTGTTTGAAAGCGGCGGCGCACGGATCAGTGACCAGGGCCGTGAGTCCATCTTCGTGCTCGCGGGCGCGCTGAGCCGGATCGAGAACAACATCGAGGTGATCGGCCACGCGGATCCGCGCCTCATTGATGACGTGAGTTTCGATACGAACTGGGAGCTCTCGCTTGCCCGCGCGGCATCGGTCGCACGGGCGATGACGGCCAACGGCATCTCGCGACCCATCCGGATCGTCGGTGCGGGCGCGAGCCGCTTCGACGAGATCGATCCGGAGCTTCCGATGGAGCGCCGCCTGGCCCTCGCGCGCCGGGTCGACATCGTCGTGCGCGACCGTCTCGGAGCCTTGCGATGACGCGGTTGACCAGGCTCGCCCTCGCCGTCTGCCTTTCCGTGCTGTCGGCAGGCGCCGCCCTTGCCGCGGAGCCGCTGAACGTGCGCGCGGGCCAGCACGAGGGTTTTGGCCGGATCGTGATCGATCCGCCGCGCCCGCTCGCCTATGACGCCAAGGTCGAGGGCGACCGGCTCACGATCAGCTTCGACGAGCCGGTGGCGGGCGATGTGTCCCGCATCGCGCGTGTCATCGCGCGGCATGTCCGCACCGCGCGGATCGAGGACGGCACACGCATCGTCGCGGATCTCACGGGTCCCCACACGGCCCGGGATTTCGTGAACGAGGGTTCGATCGTCGTCGACCTGCGCCCGGAAGGTGCGGCGGGGCTGCCGACCGTCAACACGCGGTTCGGACGGCACGCGAATTTCTCGCGGATGGTGTTCGACTGGACGGGCAGTGTCGGCTACCGGCTTCGCAATTCAGGCGACGGCAAGGTCTCGCTGACCTTCGACCGGCCCGCCGACATCCGTATCGATGCCCGGCGTGTGCGCGCCATGCGCGGCTTCGATGGCGCTGCGGCGCGGACCGCGGACGGCGACACGAAGGTCGATCTCGACGTCGGTGGGCGCGTTCGCCATTTCAGGGACGGGTTCAAGGTTGTCGTGGATGTGTTCGACGCCCCCGTTGCCGAGACGCCCGAGCCGAAGCCCGCTGTGGCGAAGGTCGCCCCGAAGCCCCCCGTGCCGCCCGCGCCCGCTGCGCCGGCCCCCCGGGCCGAGACGGCCGAAAGCACCGAGGTCGCGGAGGAGCCGGCACCGGCCGGGGACGAGAGAAAGCCCGTGTCGCTGGCCCCGCCCGGCGCCGAACAGCCTGAAACGGTTCCGGCATCGGAGCCGGAGGCTGTCTTCGTGGACCTGAACGGGCCGCAAGCCGAACCCGCCAGCCTGCTTCCGACCGTGCTGACGCCGGCCCCGGCGAACCTGGACGTCCTGCCGGAGAGCGCGGACGATCTCGCGGTCGAGGTGATTTCCGAGGTGGATGGCGCGTTGCTCCGGTTTCCGTTCATCCGCAAGACCGGCGGCGCGATCTTCCGGCGGGGCGGCAGCCTCTGGATCGTCTTTGACACCCTCGCGCGGATCGATACCGACCTGATCCAGCGCGAGGCCGGCAACTTCCTGCGGGATATCGAGCAGGTCCCGCATGCGACGGCGACGGTGCTGCGCCTGACGACGATACCCGGCTACAACGCGCTTTCCGCGCGCGAAAATACACGCTGGGAAGTCGTGCTCGCACCGCAACTCCTGAAACCCGAGGAGGCCCTCGGCGTCGCCACCAGTTCCGGGAGCCTCCCCTCCGTCACCGTGGGGCCGACGCTGCCCGCCGAGCCGCTGCGGATCGTCGATCCGGAAGTCGGCGACGAGATCCGGGTTGTCCCGGTCTACGCGGCGGGCGATGGCCTTGCCCAGCGGTTCCTGTTTCCCGATTTCCGGCTGCTGGCATCGATCCTCGGGGTGGCCCTGATTCCGCTGTCCGACCGGGTCGAGGTGCGCGCCGGGGACGATCGCGTGATCGTGTCCGCGTCGGGTGGCCTGCGCCTGACCGATGCGAGCGCT
>JAEPNS010000036.1 GCA_017643325.1 Alphaproteobacteria bacterium
GAAGGTGTTGGTCGCGATGATGTCCGCGCCCGCCTCCAGATAACTCGTGTGGATGTCACGGATCGCGTCAGGCGCGGTCAGGTTGAGGATGTCGTTGTTGCCGGTGAGGTCCTGCCCCAGGCCCTCGAAATGCTTGCCGTGGAAATCGGCCGTCTCCAGCTTCAGCGCCTGGATTTCCGTGCCCATGGCGCCGTCGATCACGAGGATACGCTCGGCCAGCACCCGGCGGATATCGGTCTCGGCCCGGGTCATCGCGCCATCTCCGCCATGGCAGGTTCCGCACCGCCGGCCGCAACCCCGATATTCTCGCAGACCGCACGCGTCAGCGCCGCTCGGTTGAGAGTGTAGAAATGGAACTGCGACACGCCCGCGTCCTGAAGTTCCCGGCACTGGCGGCTGGCAAGTTCGATCGCCACCTGGCGACGTTCGTAGGGCGTGTCGTCGAGGCCCCGGAACGCATCGGCGAGAAACGCCGGCACGCTCGCGCCGCACATCGCGGCGAAACGGGTCATCGACGTGAAGTTGCTGACCGGCATGATTCCCGGCACGAGCGGGACCTCGATCCCGGCATCCGCGACGCGGTCGCGGAACCGCAGGAAGACGTCGTTGTCGAAAAAGAACTGGGTAATCGCCTGGGTCGCGCCCGCATCGATCTTGCGCTTGAGGTTGTCCAGATCGAACGCCGCACTCTGCGCCTCCGGATGCACCTCCGGGTAGGCCGCGACGGAAATCTCGAAATCCGCGACATCGCGCAGGCCGGACACCAGATCAACCGCATAGGCATAACCGTCCGGATGGGGCGTGTAGCCGGCGTCGGGGTCGCTCGCGTCACCGCGCAGCGCCACGATATGGCGCACGCCGGCATCCCAGTAGCTCCTCGCGATCGTGTCGATCTCCGCGCGCGTGGCGTCGACGCAGGTCAGGTGAGCGGCCGCCGTCAAGGAGGCCTCGCTGACGATCCGCGATACGGTCGTATGGGTCCGCTCGCGCGTGGATCCGCCGGCGCCGTAGGTCACCGACACGAATGCCGGGGCCAACGGTGCCAGGGCACAGATGGTGTCCCAGAGCGTGTCTTCCATCTCGGGGCTCTTCGGCGGAAAGAACTCGAAACTCACCGAAGGTCGATGCGCGGTCATTGCATTATCTCCCGTGCCGGAGCGGTCACCGCGAGGTCCCGCACATCGGCATCCCTGCGCAACTTCCAGATGGTCACCGTGAGGCGTTCGCCGGGCAGGCTGCGCGTGGCATCGACCGTCAGGCCGTGCACCTGTGACCAGGTCTCGATTTCCTCGCTGCGGAAGCCGAGGCGACGGTGGGCGTGCTCGTCACGAAGGGCCTCCATGTCATGGGGCGCGAAATCGACAACGAGCACATGTCCGCCGGGGCGCGTGACACGGGCCGCCTCGCCGATCGCGTCCCGCGGGCGGTCCGCAAAATGCAGGACCATGTGCAGCACGACGAGGTCGAACGCGGGTGCGTCGAACGGCAGGTCGTACATGTCACCCTGGCGCACCGAGCAGTTGCCGAAGCGCGCATCGGAAAGATTCGCGCGGGCAACCGCCAGCATGTCGCGCGAACGGTCGACACCGATCGCAACCTGCGCACTGTCCGCGAGCACATGCAGCATCCGCCCGGTTCCCGTCCCGACGTCCAGCAAGGCTTCGACCGACGCCGTGCCGACAAGATCGCGCACGGCCGCCTCAACCTCGACCTCGTCGACATGCAGTGCCCGGATCCGGTCCCACTGCGCCGCGTTCTGGCGGAAATAGGCTTCGGATCGTGCCGCGCGTTCCTGCTTGATCTCTGCCAGGCGCCGCCGGTCGCGCGCGATCATCGCGTCGTTTTCGTCGACACGCGCGACCAGGAATCTCGCGATATCGGCGCACGGGCCTGTAGCGGGAAGGTGGAAGAACGCCCAGCTCCCTTCCTGGTGCCGCTCCAGGAGACCCGCTTCGCAGAGCAGTCGCAGGTGGCGGGACACGCCCGGCTGGCTCTGTCCCAGAATACGCGTGAGTTCACTCACGGAAAGGTCTCCGTCGGAGCACAGCGCCAGGATCCGGAGCCGGTTCGGCTCCCCGGCCGCGCGCAGGACTGCAACCAAATCGTCCAATGGTCAAATCCGGTCTGGGACGGTGAAAGACGTTACGAATCGGAAGGCCGGGACCATCCGCCCGACCGGCAACACATAAACATATACTTATGTGATTATGTCAAAGAAAATATCGTGGTCCGGGAATCCGGGAATCCGGGAGCGACATGTCTCATTTTTGCAACAGTATCGCGCGCGCGATCGTTCCGACCGGCTTGTCATATGGTGTTGGGTAGAATCGTGTGGTAGCAGGTCAGGGTGATAAGTCGATCACACCCGTTCGTGGGGGAATGAAGGCGTTAACACTCCTTCAAGGGCGATCGGGTACATACGCGTTTAGTGGTTGGCGCAGATCGCGGATGCGGTGTTTTCTGGGTAAGGGAGCCGGATCTGTGATGTGGACGAGAGCAAATGTCGAATTCTGTCTCCGGTTTTAAATCCCTTCGCTTCGCCGTTGCCCTGACTCTCATGGGAGTCCTGAGCGCGTGCACGACGCCGCCGTCGGGCGACGCCGACGCGCGCGCCGCGTATGAGGAAGCGAACGATCCGTTCGAGCCGGCCAACCGCCTGGTCTTTTCCGCCAATGTGATGGTGGACCAGCTGGTCCTGCAGCCCGCCGCAGTCACGTACCGCGACCTGTTCCCGGACGCGCTGAAGCCGCCGGTCCAGAATTTCTTCACCAACCTGTTCATGCCCCTGAGCTTCATCCACGCGATGCTGCAGGGAGACACGGACCGCGCCGAGCAGGCGGCCGCGCGCTTCTTCACAGCGCTGCCGACACTGTTGCTTGCCAACACAATGCCCGAACAGGACCCCGTCTTCGAGGATGGCGGCCAGACCCTGGCTGTCTGGGGTTTCGAGGAAGGCCCTTACGTGATGCTGCCGCTTCTCGGCCCGTCGTCGGTGCGCGACACCACCGGCACGATCGCGGATTTCTTCCTCGACCCGGTGGGCTGGCTCCTGAGCACCGAGGCGTCGATCGGCCGGGCGGCCGCCAACGCGACGCTCACCCGCTCACGCAATCTTGAGCAGGTGCGCGACCTTCAGGCCAACTCCCTCGACTACTATGCGGCGGTCCGGAGCCTTTACCGGCAGCAGCGCGAGGCGTTGATCCGCAATGGCGCATCGGAGCCCATCCAGCCGGCGCCGACGATCGGCCTCGAGCTCGACGAGCCGCCGGCCGGTCCGGAGAACAAGGAAACTGCGGCCGGAAACTAGGAACGGGAGCATGCTGATGCGCTATCTGGCGGCATTCGGACTTGCTCTGGCCCTTGTGGTTTCCGCCCCTGTCGCTCACGCGGAACCGCACGTCCAGGCCTCGGCGGAGTTCATCGACAATCTTGCGGACCGGGCGATCGAGACACTGACCGATAACGGTCTCGATTCCCGCATGCGCAGGGACAAGTTCCGCGAACTCTTCCGCGAGGGTTTCGCGGTCAACGGCATTGCACGGTTTGTTCTCGGACGATACTGGCGACGCGCCTCGGATTCCGAGCGAGACGAATATCTCAACCTTTTCGAGGAAGTCATCGTCAACACCTGGGCGGACAGGTTCTCCCAGTATTCGGGGCAGAAGTTCGAGGTGAACGGCGCCGTCCCGGCTCCCAGCGCAAGCGACAGCGAGAATGTCGCGCTGGTGCAAAGCCGGTTTTTCACCGACCCCACGACGCCCGTTCGTATCGAATGGCGGGTCGCCAGCCGCGGCAACCTCTACAAGATCGTCGACGTCTCGGTGGAAGGCATCAGCATGGCAAGCACCCAGCGCGACGAGTTCAATGCCGTGATCCGCAAGGGCGGCGGAAAAATCGACGCACTGCTGGACGAATTGCGGGACCGCGCCGGCGGCTGAACCCGGCGCAAATGTCTCCGGGCCAGTGCCTAGCGCGACAGCGGCTTGTAGCGAATGCGATGCGGACGGTCGGCGTCCGCGCCCTTCCGCCGCTTCAGATCTTCCGTGTAGGCGTCGTAGTTGCCCTCGAACCAGACCACCTCGCTGTTGCCCTCGAAGGCGAGGATGTGGGTCGCGATGCGGTCCAGGAACCAGCGGTCATGGCTGACGACGATCGCGCTGCCCGGGAAATTGTAGAGCGCCTCTTCCAGCGCGCGCAGCGTGTCGACATCGAGGTCGTTGGTCGGCTCGTCGAGCAGCAGGACGTTCGCGCCTGATTTCAGAACCTTGGCGAGATGTACACGGTTACGCTCGCCACCGGAAAGCTGGCCGACCCGCTTCTGCTGGTCGGTGCTCTTGAAGTTGAAGCCGGCCACATAGGCGCGGCTCTGGACGGTGCGCTTGCCGAGCTCGATCACGTCCACCCCGCCCGAGATTTCCTCCCAGACCGTGTTGTCGGCCCCGAGCGCGTCGCGGCTCTGGTCGACATAGCCCATCTCGACCGTGTCCCCGATCCGCAAGGTGCCCGAGTCCGGCTCGTCCTGGCCGGTGACCATGCGGCAGAAGGTGGTCTTGCCCGCGCCGTTGGGGCCGATCACCCCGACGATAGCGCCCGGTGGCATCTTGAAGCTCAGCTCGTCGATCAGGAGGTGGTTGCCGAAGCCCTTGCGCAGCTTCTCGGCCTCGATCACCAGGTCGCCGAGCCGCGGGCCCGGCGGGATCGTGATCTGCTGGCGCTCCGGCGCGCGGTCCTGGCTTTCGGCGACGAGCTTGTCGAAGGCCGCGACACGGGCCTTGCTCTTGGCCTGGCGTGCGCGCGGGCTCTGTCGCACCCATTCCAGCTCTTCCTTGATGGTCCGCTGGCGCGCCGATTCCTCGCGCTCCTCCTGCGCGAGCCGCTTTTCCTTCGCCTCCAGCCAGGCGCTGTAATTGCCCTCAAAGGGGATGCCCTTGCCCCGGTCGAGCTCGAGAATCCAGCCCGCGACGTTGTCCAGGAAGTAGCGGTCATGGGTCACCGCCACGACCGTGCCGGGATAGTCCTCGAGATACTGCTCCAGCCAGCCAACGGATTCCGCGTCCAGGTGGTTGGTCGGCTCGTCGAGGAGCAGCATGTCGGGGCGCGAGAGGAGCAGGCGGCACAGCGCCACCCGGCGCCGCTCACCGCCCGACAGCTTGGACACGTCCGCCTCGCCCGGCGGGCAGCGAAGCGCGTCCATCGCGATCTCGATCTGCCGGTCGAGATTCCACGCATCCGCTGCGTCGATTTCCGCCTGGAGCTCGGCCTGTTCGGCGATGAGCGCGTCCATCTCCTCCGGCGTCATCTCCTCGGCGAACTTCATGCTGACCTCGTTGAAGCGGTCGAGCAGCGCCTTGGTCTTCGCCACGCCTTCCATCACGTTACCGAGCACGTCCTTTTCGGGGTCGAGTTCCGGTTCCTGCGGCAGGAAGCCGACGTCGATGCCGTCGGCTGCCCAAGCCTCGCCCTGGAACTCCTTGTCGAGGCCGGCCATGATGCGCAGCAGCGTCGACTTGCCCGCGCCGTTCAGGCCGAGCACGCCGATCTTCGCGCCGGGCATGAAGCTCAGCCAGACGTCCTCGACCACCTTCCGGCCGCCGGGATAGGCCTTGGTCAGGCCCTTCATCACATAAACGTATTGCGGGTTCGCCATCTTCGCGCGTCCGTGGGCAGGAATGGGGGTTCGGGTGCGCGCTGTATAGAGGATTTGGCGGGCTTGGCAAACGCCCCGCACGCGATACGGCCGGGGAACTAGCCGGGCCGGCCACCGAACCGCCAGGGCAGGATCTCGAAGGCCGTGTAGAGGCCCGCCTTCGTGTAGGGCTCGTCGGCAAAGAAGGCCTCGATGTATTCCCTGTCGGGCGCCTCGAGAAGGAAGATGCTCCCGACCCAGGTCTCGCCGGACGGGTCCCAGAGCGGTCCGCGCAGGATACCGCGTTCGACGCGCCCGGGCGTGTTCAGGTAGGCGCGATGCTCCTCGAGCAGCCCGTTGCGCAGCGCCGTCGTACCCGCGTCGTCGGCACCCGTCCCGATGAACAGGAAGCGCGGGTCGTTTGTGGCGCTTTTGAAATCCCACATCGTGCGCTTGAGCGCGTTGGTCCAGCGCCGGATCATGATGTCCTCGAACACGCCCGCCTTTGCATAGGGTTCGTCATGGGCAAAGGCGCGCGCCTCGTCCTCTCCGGCCAGGTCGACGATGTGCATCGACCCGGTCGGGCGTTCGCGATCTTCCGTCAGGGTCGGTCCGCGCGCGATCATGCGATCGTCATAGCCGTCCATGAACGCCCAGTGCGCCTCGAGGTGCTCGGCGCGCAGCGCATCTGCATCGGGCCTGTTACGGCAGTAGACGAAGTATTCCATCGGGCGGTCTCCGGTCCCCGGTTCTGAAGGCGGGACTCTAGCCGCTGCGTTCCGTATCGGAAACGCCGCCGGCCGCGGCATCCCACTCCGCGAGAACCGACGCGTCGGTTTCGGTTTCCCGGGCCGCTTCGGCCAGACGCGCGAACTCGGATGGGTCGGTGAGCCGTGACAGCGCCCACACCGCGGCGCCGCGCACGAGCGATGACGCGTCGTCGAGGCGTTCGCGCGCCGCCTCGAGCGTGCCGTCTCCCCCGACATTGCCGATCGCGACCAGAACGTTGCGCACGAACCGGTCGCGCCCGATGCGCTTGATCGCCGTTTTCGAGAAGAAACTCCGGAACGCCGCATCGTCGAGACGCGAGAGTTCGGCCAGCGACGGCGCGGCCAGTTCCGGTCTGGCGCGCAGCTCTGCAACCGGCACCGCGTGCGCGAACTTGTTCCAGGGGCAGACCGCGAGGCAATCGTCGCAGCCGTAGATCCGGTTGCCGATCAGGGGGCGCAGGTCCCGGTCGATGGGGCCCTTGTGCTCGATCGTCAGGTAGGAAATGCAGCGCCGTGCGTCGATCCGGTAGGGCGCGGGAAAGGCGTCCGTGGGGCAGGCGTCGAGGCATCGGCGGCAGCGGCCGCAATGGTCGGTGTCCGCCGCTTCGGGCTCCAGCTCGAGCGTTGTGAACACCTCGCCGAGGAACAGCCACGAGCCGTGCGTGCGCGAAACGAGGTTCGTGTGCTTGCCCTGCCAGCCGAGCCCCGCGCGCTGGGCGACCGGCTTTTCCATGACGGGTGCCGTGTCCACGAACACCTTCACATCGCCGGGAAAGGTCTCGCAGATCCATCGCCCGAGTGCCTTGAGGCGCTTCTTGACCACGTCGTGATAGTCGCGACCGCGCGAATACACCGACACATGCCCGATTCCGGATGCATCGAGGCTGTCGAGCGCGCCGTCCCCGGGCGCGTAGGACATGGCCAGCGCAACGACGGAGCGGGCTTCGGGCCAGAGCGCCGCGGGTTGCCGGCGGCGGTCCGCCTTCGCCGCCATCCAGCCCATTTCCCCGTGGAGGCCTGCCTCGAGAAATGCGCGCAGGCCGTCCTGCACATCTTCGTCGAGTGTGACCGGCGCGAAGCCGACCGCATCGAAGCCGAGTTCGCGCGCCTTGTCGCGAATGCGTGCGCGGATGTCAGCCCCGGTCATCGGGCGTCAGCCGCGTCCCCGGTACGGCGGCACGCCCTGGTCCGGCACCCAGACACCCGCCGGCGGCTCGCCGGACTGGTAGAAGACATCGATGGGAATGCCGCCGCGCGGGTACCAGTACCCGCCGATGCGGATCCATTTGGGATCGAGTTCACGCTCGAGCCGGTTGGCAATCTCCACGGTGCAGGCCTCGTGGAAGGCGCCGTGGTTCCGGAAGGACCCCAGGTAGAGCTTGAGCGACTTGCTCTCGACGATCCATTCGCCCGGCACATAGTCGATCACGAGGTGGGCAAAATCGGGCTGACCGGTGACCGGGCACAGCGACGTGAATTCAGGGGCTGCGAAGCGGATCAGGTAGTCGCTGCCGGGCTTCGGGTTGGCGACGCGCTCCAGCACCGCCTCCTCCGGCGAGGCCGGAAGCTCGGTGTTGCCGCCAAGCTGGTTCAGACCCTCATAGATGTCGTCAGTCATGGGCACGATAATCCTTGTTCCCGGTGCATTTTCCCACAAACCGCCTAGCCGCGCGCGAGGAGCGTGGCGTCGCCATAGGAGAAGAAGCGATATTTCCCGGCCACGGCGTGGGCGTAGGCCGCCTTCATTCGCTCCATGCCGGCGAACGCGCACACCAGCATGAACAGGGTCGACTTCGGCAGGTGGAAGTTTGTCAGAAGCTGGTCCACGACACGGAACTCGAAACCTGGCGTGATGAACAGCTCGGTGTCGCCGCGAAAGGCGGTCAGCGTGCCGCCCGAGGCCGCAGCAGATTCCAGTAGGCGGAGCGGTGTCGTGCCAACGGACACGACGGCCCGCCCCTCGGACCGGGCCGCGAGAATCGTGCGAGCCGCCTCTTCGGAAATCTCGCCATACTCGGAATGCATCCTGTGGTCATGAACGTCTTCTGCGGTTACCGGCAGAAAGGTGCCGGCACCCACATGCAGCGTCAGCGACACGAAGGAGACGCCCGCCGCCTCGATCCGCGACACCAGGTCGGGCGTGAAATGCAGGCCAGCCGTCGGGGCCGCCACAGCGCCTTCGCGCGCGGCGAACATGGTCTGGTAGTCGTGCGTATCCCGCTCGTCGGCATGATCGGGGCGCTTGATGTAGGGCGGCAGCGGGGCGGCGCCGTGGGCAATCAGCGCATCGCGGAATTCCCCCGGCCCGAGGGCGAAGCGCAGTCGGACCTCGGGCCCGTCGCGCGAGACGACCTCCGCCTCAAAGCCCGCGCCGAAGACCACGGCATCGCCGGGCCGCAGGCGCTTCGCCGGCTTCGCGAAGGCCAGCCATTCACCACCGCCCTCGTCCTTGTGGAGAGTCACGCCGACCTTTGCGCCGTCCCGCGTACCGGCCAGTTGTGCGGGGATGACGCGTGTGTCGTTGACCACGAGCAGGCTCCCCGGCTCCAGGATGTCCGGCAGGTCCCGGACGACCCGGTCCGCCAGTCCGTCGCGCACATCCAGCAGCCGCGCTGCGTCGCGCGGTTCAGCCGGGCGCTGGGCAATCAGCTCCTGGGGCAGGTCGAAATCGAAATCGGATGTCTTCATCCCGGATCGCCCACAAACATCAGGGTCGATTGACAGCGGCGGCGCAGGGCTGTCATTAGCCTGCCTATAATTTCATCAGCTTTCTTCGAACCGATCATGACCGGTCTCACCACCCGATTTCTCGTCATCGCCGTCCTGTTCGTCACCTGCCTGATCGTGTCGAACATCACTGCCGTGAAACTGATCGACGTCGCCGGCTTCATCATCCCGGGCGCGATCGTGATATTCCCGATCAGTTACATCATCGGCGATGTTCTGACCGAAGTTTACGGCTTCGCCAAGGCCCGCACGGTGATTTGGCTCGGTTTCGGCGCAAACCTTTTCGCGGTGGCCACCTTCGCGCTCGTCGGGGTATTGCCGGCGGCGGGGTTCTGGGACGGCGGCGAGGCCTACGAGGCGATCCTCGGCGCGACCCCGCGGATCCTCGCGGCCTCGTTCGCCGCCTACCTGATCGGCGAGTTCGCAAACTCCTATATCCTGGCGCGCCTGAAGGTGGCGATGGAGGGTCGGCACCTCTGGGTCCGGACCATCGGGTCCTCGGTCGTCGGGCAGACGCTCGATTCCGTGGTTTTCATCTCCATCGCCTTCGGCGGCGTGTTTCCGAACAAGGTTCTGGTCTCGCTTGTCCTGACCCAGATCGTGTTCAAGCTGGGTTACGAGATTTTCGCGACACCGGTAACCTACGCCGTGGTCAACTGGCTGAAAAAAACCGAAGGCATGGATCATTTCGACCGCACGACGCGTTTTAATCCTCTGAGCTTCAACCGATCGTCCGACTGATGCGCCTCACTCCGCCTCTCGCCATCCTCCTGCTCGCGGCGCTGTCCTCCGCGCCCCCGGCCATCGGCGACACGGACGGCGACACCTACACCTTCCAGATCGAGAACGACCGCATCGCCAACACCGACCGGCACTACACGAGCGGTTTCCGCCTGTCCTGGGTCTCGGAGGCCGTCGATTCCGATCCCCAGTGGGCGCGCGAGATCCTCGAGACCATCTATCCGCTGGCGGACCTCCGCAGGGGCCGGATCGGCGCCTCTTTCGGCCAGAGCCTGTTCACGCCGGAAGACACGAATGCGCGCACCGTGGTGCAGGACGACCGGCCCTACGCCGGCTGGCTCTACGGCGGCATCTCCCTGCACGCACAGACGGCGGATGTCGGGAACAATATCATTCGCGACAGGCTGGACACCGTCGAACTCGACATCGGAATCATCGGTCCCTACGCCTTTGGCGAGGAAGTGCAGAACGGCGTTCACGAGCTTATCAACGTCGCCAAGTCGAAGGGGTGGGACAACCAGCTCGACACGGAACCGGGCGTCATGCTCATCGGCGAGCGGCGCTGGCGCACGCGGCCCCTGCGTCCGTTCGGCCTGGAACTCGACCTGATCCCCAGCGGCGGCGGCAGCCTCGGCAACGTGATGACCTTCGCCAGCGCAGGCGCGATGCTGCGGCTCGGCGAGAACATCGATTTCGACTTCGGACCCCCGCTCATCCAGCCGTCCCTCAGCGGCCTCGCCGCCGTCGACAACGACGGGGGCTTTGGCTGGTACGTGTTCGCGGGCGGACAGGGACGCGCGGTGGCGCGCAACATCTTTCTCGACGGCAACACCTTCTCCGACAGCCACAGCGTCGACAAGAAGACGTTCGTCGGGGACTTCCAGTTCGGCGTGGCCGTCGTCTACGAGGGCGTGCGTCTGTCGCTGACTCAGGTGTTTCGCACGCGCGAATTCGAGCGCCAGCGCCAGGCCGATAGGTTCGGCGCCCTGACCCTCTCGGCGCGGTTCTAGACAGCCTCCCTTTCATGCCGCCACCGGCGTGCTAGTCTCACGCCACGCTCAACAAACGGAGGCGCAGATGGCCGATCTCGACGTGACCGTCGAAGGTATATCCGAGGGACAACGCATCCCGGAGGAGTTTGCCTTCGGCATCCGCACGGACGACGAGCCGTTCACGTTCGGACCGAACGTCAGCCCGGCGATCAGCTGGAATGCCGGGCCCGACGGCACGAAATCCTACGCGATCATCATGCACGACCGCAGCGTCCCGACTGTCTTCGACGACGCCAACCAGGAGGGACGCACGATCCCGGCCGACCTGGCACGCATGGATTTCATGCACTGGATCCTCCTCGACATTCCGGTCACCACGACGAGCCTGCCGAAGGGGGCGGAATCCGACGGCGTCGTGCCCAAGGGCAAGGACACCGGACCGTCCGAACACGGCATTCGCGGCGCCAATGACTTCGGGATGTTCATGGCCGACAACCCGGACATGGCGGGTGACTACGGCGGCTACGACGGACCGGCCCCGCCCTGGAACGACGAGCTGATGCACGAGTACGTGTTCACCGTCTTTGCGCTCGACGTCGAATCGCTCGGTCTCGACGGCGTGTTCAGCGGGCAGGACGCACGTTCCGCCATGGAAGGCCACGTGCTCGCGCAGGGCTCGGTGATGGGCACCTATACGCTGAATCCCGCACTGGGCTAACGCTCGGCGCAATCGACGACGTTCGACGGCGGCCCGGCGGGCCGCCGTTTCTTTTCGGGCCTTGTGACGCCCGTCACTTCGCGCCGTTCCCGCAACGGGTAACAAGATGTTCCCCGAGCAGCCAAGGAACGCGCGAACATGGGTGAGAACGAAAGCCTCGAACTCTGCGACCGCCTCAGCCGGTCCCTCACCCGCGCACGGCTCATGCCGTACGATGTGAAGATCGAACAGCGCCTCGACCATTTGGACGAGGCCCTGGAGAACTGCCGGGACCTTCTCGCGGCGTTGGAAGACTGCAAAACAGACACGGCGCGAAATTTCGGGACGCCGGTCGATGGCCATGCCGCCGACAACGTGATTCCGTTTCCGGGCCCGGCGCGGCACCGGGACGACTGAAACCCCGAACCCCCCGCCCATTCCGACACCGAACTGCGCGAGCGCCGGTCACCGGCGCCGCGAAACCGTGCGCGGCTGCATCCGGACAGAACTCAAACGCTCCAAGTGACACCGGTCACTTCGGCAAGACCTTTCCGGGTCTACCTCTGGGCCCTACGGAAGCAAACCACCGGAGTACACCATGACCAACCTCATCCACGGCACCGCCAAGCCCGACGAACTGCCGGGAACGCGCGAGGCGGACACGATCTTCGGCCACGACGGCGATGACGAAATCCGGGCCGGCCACGGGGACGATTTCCTCTGGGGCGGCAACGGAAACGACCGGCTCGAGGGCGACGACGGACGCGACACCCTCTTCGGGGGATGGGGCGATGACTTCCTCGACGGCGGCGACGGCGACGACTGGCTGGACGGGGGACCCGGAAACGACCGCCTGTACGGAGACCGTGCGGGCGAAGCCGGCGATGACGTCCTGCTCGGCGGCCTCGGCAACGATGACCTTCACGGCGGCGACGGCAACGACCGCCTCGAGGGAGGTGCCGACGACGACCAGCTCTACGGTGAGCGGGGGGACGACTGGCTCGACGGCGGCAAGGGCGACGACGAGCTGTGGGGCGGCGACGGCAACGACCGGCTCTGGGGCCTCGACGGCGAGGACCGGCTGTCCGGTGGAGACGGGGAAGACCATCTGCACGGCGGCGCCGGCAACGACCGGCTGCACGGCGGAGACGGGGACGACTGGCTGTGGGGCAATGCCGGCGAAGACCGGCTCTTCGGCGACAGTGGCCACGACCGGCTGTTCGGCGGGACCGGCGAGGATGACCTCGAGGGCGGCGACGGCAACGACGAACTCCATGGCGGGGAGGACAACGACCGCCTGCAGGGCGAGGCCGGCAACGACGGACTGTGGGGCGACGAAGGCGACGACGTCCTGAGTGGCGGCGACGGCATCGACGTGTTGCTCGGCGGCGACGGGAACGACTCGCTCGACGGGGGTGCGGACCAGGATTTCCTGTTCGGCGACGGCGGAAACGACACCCTCGACGGCGGCACGTCGGACAATGCGGATGATCACCTTTGGGGCGGAGACGGCGACGACCTGTTCGTCTTCTCGCTCAACGGTGGAGACGACTGGGTCGAGGACTTCACGTCCGGCGCCGACACGCTCGACGTCTCGGCGCTCGGCTTCGCGGATTTCGCGGACCTCCTCAGCGCGACGACCGACGTATCCGGGAATGCGACCATCGCCTACGGAGGCGGCGACACGATCTCGCTGATCGGTGTCGCGTCGAACACCCTGGTCGAGGACGACTTCCTGTTTTGACCCTCAGTCCGTTGCGTCGGCGTAATCCAGCAGGCGGTTCTTGTAGTCCGAACGCGGCAGCGTGCCGAAAGGCACAAGCTCGACCCGGGTCGTGACGATCAGCCGCTTGCGGATTTCGCCCTCGATGGTCTCGGCCAGCCGGTCGGCCGGTGTGACGTCCTCCTCCAGCTCGACCAGCACCCGCAACGGCGGCAGTTGCTGCACGCCCTTTCGCGACGGGCGTACCGAGATCATGCCGCTGACATCCGGCCGGTACTCGTTCACGACCTCGCGGATCGCGCTCGGGAACACATTGACCCCGCGCACGATGAGCATGTCGTCGGTACGCCCGACACAGCGGATGCGCGGGCCCGTCCGCCCGCTCGCGATTTCGCCCATGCTGACGATCACATGATCGCGCGAGCGGTAGCGCAGCAGGGGCGCACCCTCCTGCATGAGGTGGGTGTAGACCGGCTCGCCGCGCGCCCCGTCCTCGAACGGGATCGGCTCCTCCGTCTCCGGGTCGATCAGTTCCATGTGGATATAGTCGCGGGCGAGGAAGTTCATTCCGTCCTGCTCGGGCCCCTCGCCGAACATGGAGATGGATACCTCGCCGAGCCCGAGCACCTCATGCACCTTGGCATCGAAGGCCGCCTCGATCTGGGCGCGCACGGTCGGCTCGCCGCCGCCGGGTTCACCGCCCGCGACCAGTGTCTCCAGCCCGCAATCGGTCGGGTCGATGCCGCGCTCGCGCGCCGCCTCGGCAAGATAGAGGAAATAGGACGGGGTGCCCGGGATCCCCTGGATCTTGAAGCGCGACAGGATGGTGAGCAGCCGCTCGGTGTTGCCGCTGCCGACGGGCACCATGCGCACGCCCAGCGCCATCATCGACTCGTGGACCGCCCCGGCCGCGAAGGGGCCGGAGTTGTAAGTCGTGATGATGCGATGGTGCGGCCGGATGCCGGCGGCGAAATAGCTCCGGTTCGACGTGTGGATCCAGCGTTTCAGGTCGTTCGCCGTCACCGGGATATAGAGCGGGTTGCCGGACGTGCCGCTGGTCGAATAGACGCGCACGATGTCCTCCAGCGGCGCGGCGAGGTGCTTGCCCAGCGGGAGATGCTCGGCCTGGCTGGCGCGCAGCTCGTCCTTCACCGTGAACGGCAGGTGCCGGAGATCGTCCAGCCCGCCCACCGATTCGGGGGTCTTGAACCCCGCCTCGTTCAGCTTGTCGCGATAGAAGGGCGAATTCGCGAACAGGTACTCGATCTGCCTGCGGTAGACCGGCTCGTCCTTCGCCTTCTGGTCTTCCGGCGAACGGGTTTCCGCCTCCGGATCGAACAGCTCAAGATCGGACATGACGCCTACCCGCCGTCGTACTCGATGGCTTCCTCGCCGTGATGGGCGAGCAGGAAGCCGATCGGGCGCTCGGTCTCCTCGTTCAGGTGCCCGATCAGGCCGATCGTCCGCGCGAGGATCGGAATGCCGCGGATCGCCGGTTTCGGAAAATCGAGATCGAGCAGTACGGCAGCCATCGGGCCCTGCAGGTTCATGGGCAGTTTCTTGCCCCACACCTCCTCGATGGCGGCCGGAAAGGCCCGCAGCGCGTTGACATGTTTGCCGGAGACGCCGCGTTCATCTGCCAGGTCGAGGATGCGCGTCGCGCGCGGATCGACCGGGTGGTGAATCGGGTGCCCGAAGCTCGGGACGAACTTGCCGGCGTCCTTCATCTCCTGGACGATGGCCCGCGCGGCGGCCTCGGGCGTCGCGCCCTCCCCGATCCGTTGCACGGCATCGTCGAGCATGTCGCCCGCGACGTCGGCGCTGCCGAGAATGACCGAACCGACGCCGAGCAGGCCTGCCGCGACGGCGCCCTGCAGCGCCTCCGGGGCCGCCGCGAGCGTCATCCGCGCGGCCTGCACGCTGGGGGTCAGCCCGTGCTCCGCCAGCGCAACCACCAGCAGATCCAGAAAGAACACCTGGTCCTCGCTGGGCTCGCGGCCGGTCAGGTGGAAGAAGAAGAATTCGGCCATGGACGCGTGGCCCATCACCTCGTTGCACAGATCCTTGCCC
>JAEPNS010000370.1 GCA_017643325.1 Alphaproteobacteria bacterium
GCGCGCGGCCACCAGCGTCAGCGAGACGATCCCGCCCTTCGACGAGGAATAGGCCGCCTGGCCGATCTGGCCCTCGGTCGCGGCGACCGACGCGGTGTTCACGATCAGCCCGCGCTCGCCGTCTTCCATCGGGTCGGTGCCGTACAGGTCGGCGGCGAACAGCCGGATCATGTTGAACGAGCCGATCAGGTTCACCTGGATCACCGACGCGTAGATCTCCAGCGGCAGCGGCCCGTTGCGCCCGACGATACGGCCCGGCGTGGCGATGCCCGCGCAGTTGACCAGCAGGCTGGCGACCCCGTTGGCGTCGCGCGCGGCGGCAATCGCCGCCTCGGCGCTGTCGGCGCTGGTGACGTCGCATTCGACGGCCGTGCCGCCGATCTCGTCGGCGACGGCGTTGGCGCCGTCCATGTTCACATCGAGCAGCGAAACCTTCATGCCGGCGCTCGCGCAGTGCCGCGCGACCTCCGCGCCGATTCCCGATCCGCCGCCGGTGATGAGGGCGGCCTTGCCGTTGACGTCCATGATGCGTGTCTCCGTCTGGTGTCCCTGCGGTTCTATCGCCCCGGCGCGCCGCGTTCAATCGGTCCGCGGCTGGAGCGTTGCCGCATCCAGCCCCAGGATCCAGCCCTCGATCCGGCGCACCACCATGTCGTTCGGCTCGCCCGCCGCGCGGTGGCCCAGCACCACGTTGAGCATGCCGAACAGGCCGACGGTGGCGTCGAACCGGTCCTCGCCGTCGGGGCCCTCGCCGAAGCCGTCGCGGATGTCGGCGGCGAGCGCGGCGGACAGGCGGACATCGTTGCGCGCCGCCCAGCCGAGCAGCCGGTCCGCGTCGTCGCGCCGGTGCGCCGGGTTGAGCTTGGACCTGTTCGCGGCGCCGATCTGCAGGCCGAGATGGCCGTAGACCTCGCCGGGGTAGGTCTCCGCGATGGCGATTCCGGGCCGCGCCAGCAGCTCGGCGAGGCGCCCGTCGAAGGGCCACAGCCGCACGTCGGGCTCGCGGCGCAGCGCCGGCGCGATCAGGTCGCGCCAGCCGGCAATCGCGGCCTTGCCGACCTGCTGGGCACCCATCGTCCAGAACAGCGGGTTCGCCGCGCCGCGCAGTTCCGTGGGGTGGTCGCAGCGCCGGAACAATTCGCCCGCGCCCGCGAGCCCGAGCCCGTCGACAAGGTGCTGGCGGCGCGTCCCGCCGGGGCGGTTCGGGTAGAACGGGCGGCGCGGGCCGATCTCGTCCGCCGTGTCCGCGGGCTCGTAGAAGGATTTCCAGCTGCCGCGCCCGAACCGTGCCAGCGCGTCGGTGAACCGGTCGATCCGCGCGGCCTTGGCGTAGGGGTGCGGCACGCCGAGCGGGAAGTCGAAACCCATGAAGACGGTGCCGCCCGCCCCGCCCGCCGCACGCAGGCGGGCGAACAGGTCCGACAGGTCGCTTACCCGCTTGGGCGCGAGCGCCGTGTAGCTGCCGTCGGCCATCCGCACGGCACGGGCGATGGCGCGCTTGCGCGGGTCGGTCGACCAGTCGGCATGGGCGACCAGCGCCGGCGGGTGCGGCACCGGCCGGACGGCCAGCGCGTTCATCCGTCGCCGGGCCCGTCGAAGGACTCGAGGAACGGCACCAGCGCGGCGTGGAAGGCGGCGGGGTTCTCGATGTTGGACAGGTGCCCCGACGGGTCGATCTCGACGTAGGTCGCGTTGGGCATCCGCCGTGCCATCTCGCGCATGCCTTCCGGGGGCGTGCCGATGTCCTGCGCGCCGCAGATCAGCAGCGTGCGCAGCCCGATTTCGTGCAGCCGGTCCATGAAATCCAGCCGGGTCATGGCCCCGGCGCAGGCGATGTAGCCCTCGACCGTGTTCGACGCGATCAGGTCGCGGGCGCGCTGCACGAGTTCGGGCCGCGCGGCCCGCACCTCGTCGGTGAACCAGCGCGACGGCATGGCCTCGACCAGCGGCGCGAGGCCGTTCTCGCGGACGGACTCGATCAGCTTCGGCACGGTCTCGGCGAACTCGCCGGTGAAGTCCGCGCGGGTGTCGGCGAGCACGAAGGCGCCGATCCGCTCCGGCCAGCCCAGCGCCAGCGCCTGTCCCGTCATGCCGCCGATGGACAGGCCGACGAAATGGCTCCTCGCGATGCCGAGCGTGTCCCACAGCGCGACGATGTCTGCGGCGAGGTCTTCCAGCTCCCACGGCCCGGGCGGCGCGCCGGTGCCGTCATGGCCGCGGGTGTTGTAGCGCAGGATGCGGTAGCGGTCCGACAGCAGCGCGACCTGCTCGTCCCACAGGGACAGGTTGGTGTTCAGCGAGTTCGAGAAGGTCAGCCAGGGGGCGTCGCCTTCGGAGTCAGGCGGCCCGTCGATCCGGCACACGAAGTCGATCCCGTTGGCCGTCACCTTCATGGGACGCTCACTCGGCCGCGTGGTCGAGCGGCGTGCCCGCCGTCACCAGCGGGCCGACGGCCTTTTCGATCAGCGGCACCACCGTGTCGCCGAACCGCTCGATCGAGCGCAGCGCCGATTCATGCGGCGTGTCGCCCATGGTCATGTAGAGCGCGGTGTGGACCGGGCGGACCTGCTCGATCTCCTCGACCAGCTTTTCCGCGACGGTCTCGGCGTCGCCGATGGGGTTCCAGGCGAGGATGTCCTCGGGCGACATCTCGTCCTCGAACGGCTCCTCGGGCAGCCACGCCGCGTCGAGGGATGTCTGGCCGCGGCGCAGGTAGCGCGAGAGCCGGATCTGGTAGCGGGCGTTCTCGGCAAAGGCGAGCGCCTCGTCCCTGCTGTCGGTCACGAAGCAGTAGCGCAGCGTGCCGAAGCGAAGCGCGTCGGGGGATTTTCCGGCGGCGGACCATGTTTCCTCGGCCTCGGCGCGGATCCCGGCGAGCGTCGCGGTGTCGCGCCCGAAGCCGGACACGAACAGCGGGTGGTCGCCGCGCACCGCGCGCTGCTGCGAACCGGGACTGTTGCCCGCGATCCAGATCTCCGGCCGCGGCGACTGTGCCGGCGGCGCGGTGAACCAAGTCTGCGGCAGGTCGATATGCGTACCGTGGAACTCGAAGGATTCCCGCCCGAGGCCCTGCTCGAGG
>JAEPNS010000371.1 GCA_017643325.1 Alphaproteobacteria bacterium
GCGTGAGCGTCTGGTACCTCGACGCCGAGCGCACCTCGGCCGCCAACATCGAGACCGAGATCCAGCGTCTCGGCTTCGGTGCCGGCTACACAGTTGCCCCGGGCTGGCTGCTTCGTGCGGACCTCGAGTTCCTCGAGCACAACAACGCGAACGGCACCACCGTGGACAACGATGGTACGGCATTCCTGCTGACCAACATGTTCATCTTCTAAGCTCACCACAGCTTGAAGAGAAAGCAGGGCGGCAGTTATCTGCCGCCCTGTTTTTTTGTGCCCGATTCTCTGCTAAGGAGACGTCAGGGAACACGCAGAGTCGTCCCCTTGCAGCAGCAACGCGATAACGGACCGCGCGTCATGACCTTCAATCGAAGTCGCCCCGGGATTCTGAGAATCTGCGCCGTGCTGGCGCTCGGCACACTGACGGCCTGCGAAGGCATCGAGACCGAGCGCGCGAACCCCGAAAGCTATCGCGACAGCCTACGCCGGGACAGCGGCAAGCTGTTCGGCGACATCAACCTGCTCGGGGGCAGCGACGACAGCGCGGCCGCGAACTCCGGCATCGGCGTGAACGGATTCCTCTGGCGCGCCTCCTTGGACACGCTCTCCTTCCTGCCGCTCTCGTCGGCCGACCCGTTCGGCGGTGTCATCATCACCGACTGGTATGCGCCTCCCGAAAGTCCGTCGGAGCGTTTCAAAGTAACGGTCTACATCCTCGGCCGGGAACTGCGGTCCGACGGGTTGCGCGTGGCGGTCTTCCGCCAGAAGAAGGAAGACGGCAACGAATGGCTGGATGCCGCCACAGGCGACAACGCGGCGACCAGTCTCGAAAACGCCATCCTCACCCGCGCCCGTGAACTCCGCGTCGCGCGCGCCGACGGCTGAGCGCGGTCGTCCGCAAAAGAACGCGCCCGCAAACGAATAGAGACCACCGATACAACTGTCAGCTTATGCGCTGACGGCATTCCGAGAGCCTTCCGCCGATGGCGCAACGTTACAATTTTCGCTTAGCCGAACAGAAATGGCAGGCGGCGTGGGATTCCGAGCGCACCTTCTCGGTGACGTCCGATCCCGACAAGCCGAAATACTACGTGCTCGAGATGTTTCCCTATCCGTCGGGGCGCATTCACATGGGCCATCTGCGGTGTTACACGCTCGGCGACGTCGTCGCGCGGTACAAGCGCAGCCAGGGATTCAACGTGCTGCACCCGATGGGCTGGGACGCGTTCGGCCTCCCCGCGGAAAACGCGGCGATGGAAAAAGGGGTTCATCCCGCATCCTGGACCTACGAAAACATCGCAACGATGCGCGAGCAATTGCGCGCGATGGGCCTTTCGATCGACTGGTCGCGTGAATTCGCGACCTGCGACCCCGACTACTATCGCCACCAGCAGGCCCTGTTCGTCGACTTCTTCGAGAACGACCTGTTCTACCGCCAGGATGGCTGGGTGAACTGGGATCCCGTCGACCAGACCGTGCTCGCCAACGAACAGGTGATCGACGGCAAGGGCTGGCGGTCCGGAGCGCCCATCGAGCGTCGGCGGCTGTCGCAGTGGTTCGGGCGTATCACGAAGTACAGCGACGAGCTCCTCGCGGCGCTCGAGACGCTCGACCGGTGGCCGCCGAAAGTCCGGGCGATGCAGGAAAACTGGATCGGCCGTTCGGAAGGCGCCTATATCCGGTTTGCGTTTGCCGAGGGCCCGGACGACGGCCTGGAGGTCTACACGACCCGTCCGGACACGATCTTCGGCGCCAGCTTCTGCGCGATCGCCGCCGATCACCCGCTGGCGGAATCGCTGGCCGGCACGGACGGCGACGCCGCCGCCTTCATCGAGGAATGCCGGCAACTCGGCACGAGCGAGGAGGCAATCCAGACCGCCGACAAGCGCGGATACGACACCGGCCTGCGGGTGAAACATCCCTTTGTCGAAGATCTTGAACTGCCCGTCTACATCGCGAACTTCGTGCTGATGGGCTACGGCACGGGCGCGATCTTCGGCTGTCCCGCGCACGACCAGCGTGACCTCGACTTCGCGCGCACCTACGACCTGCCCGTTCTGCCGGTCGTCGTGCCGCAGGGCGAATCCGCCGCGGAGTTCACCATCGGTGACGAGGCCTACACCGGCCCCGGTGCACTGGCGAACTCCGAATTTCTCGACGGCCTCGATGTGGACGCAGCCAAGCGCGAGATCATCGACCGGCTCGAGACGGCGGGCCAGGGCGAGGGCGCGGTCAACTACCGCCTGCGAGACTGGCTGGTGTCGCGCCAGCGCTACTGGGGCTGTCCGATCCCGGTCGTGCATTGCGCAACCTGCGGCACCGTCGCGGTGCCCAAGGCCGACCTGCCGGTTCTGTTGCCCGACGATATCGATTTCGAGTCACCGGGGAACCCGCTCGATCGTCACCCGACCTGGAAACATGTCACGTGCCCCGGATGCGGCGGCGACGCCGAGCGCGACACCGACACGTTCGACACCTTCATGGATTCATCCTGGTACTTTGCCCGCTTCTGCTCGCCCGACGCGGACGAACCGGTGACACGCGCCGACGTCGACTACTGGCTGCCGGTCGACCAGTACATCGGCGGGATCGAGCACGCCATCCTGCATCTTCTGTACTCGCGATTCTTTATGCGCGCGATGCGCGACACGGGCCATCTCGATCTGGACGAGCCATTCGCAGGGTTGTTCACCCAGGGCATGGTCAACCATGCGACGTACCGTGACGACGCCGGGGAATGGCTCGAGCCGCAAAGCGTCGAACAGAAGGAAGGTGCGTTTGTGCGCCGCGACAACGGGGCGCCGGTCACCGTCGGGCGCATCGAGAAAATGTCGAAGTCCAAGAAGAACACCATCGACCCGACGGATGTGATCCGCGACTACGGCGCGGACACCGCGCGGTGGTTTATCCTGTCGGACAGCCCGCCCGACCGCGACATGGAGTGGACCGATGCCGGGGTCCAGGGCGCGTTCCGCTTTGTGAACCGGGTCGCGCGCCTCGTGATGGAGGGCGCCGGGGATCTGACGGATGCCGGTCATCCGTTCGAGAGCGACCCCGCCTCGGCGGCCCTTCGCGCCGGCGT
>JAEPNS010000372.1 GCA_017643325.1 Alphaproteobacteria bacterium
ATTCACAGGGCATGCAAGGATCTCGGGATCTCGACCGTGGCGGTGCACTCCACGGCGGACTCCTACGCAATGCACGTACGGCTTGCGGACGAGAGCGTCTGCATCGGCCCGCCCGCAGCCAAGGACAGCTACCTCAACGTCCCCGCGATCGTCTCCGCGGCGACCGTGACCGGGGCCGACGCGATCCACCCCGGCTACGGTTTCCTGTCCGAGAACGCGCGTTTCGCTCGCATCGTCGAGGAGCACGGTCTCGCCTTCATCGGGCCGAGCGCGGACTCGATCGCCACGATGGGCGACAAGGTCGCAGCCAAGGACGCAATGAAGGCGGCCGGCGTGCCCGTCGTGCCCGGTTCTGACGGGGCGGTCGGAAGCGTCGAGGACGCTACGCGGATCGCCGTAGAAATCGGCTACCCGGTCATCGTCAAGGCGGCCGCCGGCGGGGGCGGACGCGGCATGAAGGTTGTCCAGGCCGCCGGAGAAATCGAAGACGCGTTCAAGATGGCGCGCGCGGAAGCGAAGGCCGGCTTCGGTGACGACACGGTCTATATCGAGAAATACCTGGGTCGGCCGCGGCACGTGGAAGTGCAGGTGCTCGCAGACGGGCGAGGCAACGCGGTGCACCTATACGAGAGGGACTGCTCGCTCCAGCGCAATCACCAGAAGGTTCTCGAGGAGGCCCCCTGCCCTGTTCTCGATCCCGAGGCACGCGAGAGGATCGGGAAGATCTGCGCGGAGGCCGCGCGCAAGATGAACTACCGCAGCGCCGGCACGTTCGAATTCCTTTACGAGGACGGGGAATTCTATTTCATCGAGATGAACACGCGCGTCCAGGTCGAGCACCCGATCACGGAGATGATCTGCGACTTCGACATCGTCGCGGAGATGATCCGCATTGCCGCCGGCGAGACGCTGTCGATCTCCCAGGACGACGTCGTGCTCGACGGTCATGCATTCGAGTGCCGGATCAACGCGGAGGACCCCGAGACCTTCACACCGTCGCCCGGCCTCGTATCGGAGTATCACGCGCCGGGCGGCCTCGGCGTGCGCGTCGATTCCGCGCTCTACGCCGGCTACGCGATACCGCCTCACTACGACAGCCTGATCGCGAAGCTCATCGTGCACGGCCGGGATCGCCCGGAAGCGCTGATGCGCCTTCGCCGCACGCTGGAGGAGATGGCCGTGACGGGCATTTCCACCAATATCCCGCTCCACCAGCGCCTGGTCGACGATCCGGCCTTCGCCGCGGGCGATTATGACATCCACTGGCTCGAGCGGTTTGTGGATTCGCGGCAGTCGCCTGCGACGTAGCACGCAGGAACGGCTAGTCTGTTCCGGGACCAGCCGGAGACTGGCGTCAGCATGAAGCGTGCCGCGAAATTTTGTTTGTGGATCGGAGCGATGATTCTTGCGGTGATTCTGCCGCTTGAGATCGTCGAATACATGCTGGAGGGCGAGCCTCCCCATAACCCTGCCGACAGGTCCATCGCGGCCACCCCCGACGTCGTCGATCCGCGCCGGCCGGGTGTCTCGCTGTTCCAGTTCGATCTCTACCCATTCACGGGCGGTCACACGCAGGCGAACCTGCATGTGAACTCCGGGCTGTTCCGAACGGGCGACCACGGATTCATGATCGACTTCGACCTGGACGCACCGCCGCCCAAGGAAGAGAACGAGATTCGGGTGCTGCTGGTCGGCGGCAGCGCAGCGGCCGGCCACGGCGCCACGGAAAACCGGCACATGATCCACAACGTGATGGAGAGGTATTTCGCGGCGGAGAATGTTTGCGGCGACGGCAGAACACTCTCGGTCATCAACCTGTCGATGGGAGGAAGCCGCGCATTTCAGAACTTCATCGCCCTGAACTACTGGGGCCATGCCCTCGAGCCTGACGGGATCATTTCGCTGTCGGGCACCAACGACCAGCGCCAGCCGTTTCATCCGGAATATTTCGGCTTCAGGAACACGCTGTCTTATCAGGCGCTGGCGATGTCCTCGAACAATCCGCCTTTTGCCAGGTTCCTCGCGAAGCGATATCCGAACATCGTCAATTCGACGTCACTGGGCCTCCTCTTGAGGGCCCTCGCCCTCGACGACATTTCCGAACGGGTGTGGGAAGACTACACGGCACGTTTCCCCTTCGAGACCGAAGTCCAGTCGTCGATCTCCGAATACGTTCACGCGATCCAGTCCATGCGGCGCGATTTTGCGCCGTTGCCGGTCGTGGTGGCCTACCAGCCGTTCATGGCGAGTCTCGCGAATCCCGGGAAATCGCTCACGGCGTGGGGCTTCGATGTGCCCGGCCGCCTGGCGCAGTATGGAAATTTCATAGCGGAAACCCGCGATGCGCTGGTTGACAAGCCCCGGCCTGGCCCGCTTCTGTTCGTCGATGTTCATGGCTGGTACCAGGAAACCTGGGCCGATACGCTCGACCCGGGCGACGGGACTCACATGTGGGACAACAAGCAGAAGCTCGTCGGCGAATATTTGATCGACCGGATCGGAGACTTCTTCTGCCGTACTACAGCTCCCGCAGCGGATACCCGATAGCCGTTCGCTTCGCGTTGAGGATTCAGCTGGCATGGCCGGACTGACACCACAGTTGCTGCTCGGAGCGTATGCCAGCGGAATCTTCCCCATGGCCGAGAGTAGACACGATCCCGACCTCTACTGGATCGATCCCGACCTGCGAGGGGTGATCCCGCTCGACGGGTTCCATATTCCGCGCCGGTTGCGCAGGACGTTGCGCGCGGCCCCCTATGAGATCCGGTGCAACACGGCGTTCGCGGAGACGGTGCGCGGCTGCGCGGAGCCCCAGATTGACCGGCCTGAGACCTGGATCAACGACGAGATCCAGCGCCTGTACCAGGCGCTCCACGACATGGGGTTCGCGCACTCCGTGGAATGCTGGGACGACGGAAACCTGGTGGGGGGTCTCTACGGGGTTTCGCTCGGCGGTGCGTTTTTCGGCGAGAGCATGTTCTCGCGCGCGCGCGACGCGAGCAAGATCGCGCTCTGCCACCTGGCGGCACGGCTCCGCAAGGCCGGGTTCGTGTTGCTCGACAGCCAGTTCGTGACC
>JAEPNS010000373.1 GCA_017643325.1 Alphaproteobacteria bacterium
CGCTCTCGGTCAGGAAGCGCTGCAGCAGCTCGCGCAGACGCCGGTCGTCGTCGACCACGAGAATATGCGCGGTTTCGTCCATGGCGGGATTATATCCTGCGCGGCCGTCCGGCGGTGACGAGTTTTGGAGGCCCGGTATCTTCAGGAGCGGCCCGGCCCGCGGATCGCAGGGGGGCGGATGCGGGCGCGATCCTCGGGGTTCACAATGCCCGTCAGAACCCGCCGGAATCCTTCGACGGCTTCTTCCCCGGCATCCGCGTAGGCGCGCTTGAAGCGGTCCATCTGGGACGATGTCAGTTCGTGCTCGAGCGCCTTGCCCTTGTCGGACAGCGTGAGCTGTTTCCGCCGGCGGTCGGCCGGGTCGGCGCGCTGGAGGACATAGCCGTGCTCCACGAGGTGCCCCAGCACGCGCGACAGGCTCTGCTTGGTGATCCGCAGGATTTCCAGCAACTCGGTCACGGTTGTCCCGGGATTCCGGCCGATGAAGTAGATGGCCCTGTGATGGGCGCGGCCCAGGCCATGCCGGTCGAGGATGGCGTCCGGCTCGCCCGTAAAGTCCCGGTAGGCATAGAACAGGAGCTCGATCCCCTGCCGGAGTTCCTCCTCGCGGAACATCGGCGGGCTCATGGCGGATTTAAGGTCAACCATGTTGACTTAATTAGACGGGAATGTTACGTAGCGCAACCTCGTCGAGGAATTTTTTGTCGCCGGACGAGGACAAAACGTTCGAAAGTGTCGAGGAAACACCGATGCAAGAAGTCCCTTATGACGATCGCGATGGCGTGATCTGGATGGACGGCGAGTTCGTGCCCTGGCGCGACGCCAAGCTTCACTTTCTCAGCCACGCGCTGCACTACGCCTCCTGTGTGTTCGAGGGCATGCGCGCCTACAACGGCGAAATCTTCGAGCTGACGGCCCACAACCAGCGCCTGCACGACTCCGGGAAGATGCTGGGCTTCGAGGTGCCGTATTCGGTCGCGGAGCTGGACGACATCTGCCGCGAGGCACTGGAAAAGTCCGGCTACGAGGACGCCTACATTCGCCCGGCCGCGTGGCGCGGCCCGGAGCAGATGGGCGTCTCGGCCCAGAAGTGCAAGATCCACATGGGCATCGCCGTCTGGCAGTGGCCGTCCTACTTCACGCCGGAAGCGCGGATGAAGGGGATCAAGATCGACTGGGCGATCTATAACCGCCCCGACCCGAAGACCCAGCCGGTGCACGCGAAGGCCGCGGGGCTCTACATGATCTGCACGCTGTCGAAGCACGCCGCGGAGGCGAACGGGTATTCCGACGCATTGATGCTCGACTGGCGGGGCCAGCTCGCGGAGACCACGGGCGCCAACATGTTCCTCGTGATCGACGGCAAGATCCATACGCCGACGCCCGACTGCTTCCTGAACGGGATCACCCGCAAGACGGTCATCAACCTCGCCCGCGCACGCGGCTACGAGGTGATCGAGCGCGCGATCATGCCGGAAGAACTCAACGACGCGAGCGAGATGTTCGTGACCGGCACGGCGGCGGAGGTGACCCCGATCGCCCAGATCGCGAACGACCACACCTTCGAGGTCGGCGAGATCACCAAAACGCTGATGCAGGATTACGACGACCTGGTGAACGGCCGCGCGGCCGCCGCTGCGGCGGAGTAACCGGCGACGCTACTCGGCGGCGTCGGGCTTGTCGGTCCAGCGCGCGACCGCGTGGTCGTCGGATTCGCGGGCGTCGACCCAGGCGCCGCCCGTGTCCGTGGCCTCCAGCTTCCAGAACGGCGCTTCGGTCTTCAGCCAGTCCATCAGGAACTGGCACGCCTCGAAGGCCGCGTGGCGGTGCGCCGACGCGCAGGCGACGAACACGATCCGCTCGCCCGGCGACAGGGTGCCGTAGCGGTGGATGATGAGGCTCGCCGCGAGCGGCCAGCGCCGGTTGGCCTCGTCCTCGATCTCGGCCAGCTTTTTCTCGGTCATGCCCGGGTAATGCTCCAGGGTCATGCTCTCGATCGCCCGGGTTTCGCCCTCGACCGGCGCCATCTCGCGCACCAGTCCGACGAAGGTGGCGACGGCGCCGATGGACCGGTCGCCGCCGGTCAACGCGGCGATTTCCGCCCCGACATCGAAGTCCTCTTCCTGGACGCGGATCATCGCTCCCGCCTCAGCCGCCGGTGACCGGCGGGAAGAACGCAACCTCGTCGTTGTCGTTCACGGGGTGGTCGAACCGGACATATTCCTGGTTCACGGCGGCGCGGATGACCTCGCGCTTTTCGAATGCCTTTGCGTATCCCTCGTCGCGGGCGACAAGCCAGTCCACCAGGTCGCCGACCGTGTCGACCCCGTCCGGGCGCGCGATGTCCTCGGCCGACGTGCCGATCCGCTGACGCATCCAGGCGAAATAGAGAAGTTTCATCGCGCCACTTCCGTGAAGGGCAAATAGGATACCACGCTTCCCTCGGCAAGTTGGGTGGTGTCCTCGTCGAGTTCAACGAGCCCGTCCGCCCCGACCAGCGACGAGAGGATGCCGGCCCCCGAGCGCGGGAACTTGCGCGCGACCGGCGTGCCGTCGTCCCCGTCCTCGAGGAACACGCGGACATATTCCCTCCGTCTCGCCTTCTTGCGGTGGCTGAACCCGGCGCGCACGGGATAGAGGCGCGGATCGAGATCGGTTGCCCCCGCGAGGCGCAGCAGGGCGGGTCGGGCCATGCGCAGGAACGTCACCATCATGGCCGCCGGGTTGCCCGGCAGGCCGATGAAGGGCGTGCCGCGAACCTGCCCGAACGCGATCGGCCGGCCCGGCTTGATCGCGACCTTCCAGAAGTGCAGGGCGCCGGCACCCTCGACGGCGGCCGACAGGTGGTCCTCGTCGCCCACCGACATCCCGGCGCTCGAAAGGATCACGTCGCAGCCGACGGCCGCCGCCTCGAGCGCCTCGGAAATACGCGTGCGGTCGTCGGGCAGGATGCCGAAATCGCGGGTCTCGCAGCCCATGTCGCGGAGCGCGGCCAGCAGCGCGTGCCGGTTGGCGTCGTAGATCTGGCCCGCCTCGGCCTGTCCGCCCGGCTCCGCGACCTCGTT